>CAINDV010001342.1 GCA_903847485.1 uncultured Verrucomicrobiota bacterium | reverse complement strand
CTTGGTGGTTAATCAACTGCGCTTTCTAGGAGGAACCCTTTTGGAGCGGCACGGACTCGTACTGACCCCTGGGCTTTTGGATGGCCCGCTGTAAAGATTGGGTTCCGTCTGCGCCTCTGGCCTGATCTTGGACACGATATGAGGAACTCTCAGTGAGACGTACATGATAGCAGGTTAAGCCCAGTCGAACGCCCCGCGCTCCGCCAGAGGAGACGATCCAAAGCACATTTGAACCTCCAACCCGCAATGCCCTGAAGACATAAAGCCAAAACGCTTCGCCCGCTTGACAGACCACCCCATAGCAGGGGTCAGTCCCGGTAATTGACAGTAACCTTTTGCTTCCGCCTGCGCCTTGCTTGTATCCCTTGCCGTAGTCAGAAGGTGCCCATACTCGCCGTGTCCGCAAAGGGGTCGGTTCTTACCAACGACAAGGCGGACAAGAGTCGGACAATCGGGCATGGTCAATTGTAAGCACCTCCTCCCTTACCCCCCTCCACGCCCCCGTGGCCGACAGCCACTTCGCCCGCGACGGTGCCTTCCACCCGCGGCCAGACTTCCCGCTCAAACCGCTGGCAGAACCTTTCTGTGCCCAGATCCTCAAGCTCCTCGTGAACCTAAGACTCCTCCCGCCCGAACGCGTCCAAGTCTTCCGCTCTCATGAACAAAAAGTAATTTCCTGTCAATTTCATTTGACACGGCGGAATGGATCCTTTAGTATCGGCCTACTGGGGCTGTTAGGGCTGGGCTGGGCGGGGCTTGGTTTTTAGTTTGCTTGGCAAGAGCGGGTCTTGCCCTTGAGTTTGGCCGAGCAGCAGAGTCAACAATAACAAACAACACAAATGATAAGTAGATAGGAATTCAAGTTATGCCAAAACAGATACAACAGATCGGGGGAACGCAGGAAGTCTTCCTCACCATTGCGGGAAAGAATATAAAGGCCATTGAGACCGCCATCAAAGCGGTTGAAAAACTCGGCGGACGCGTTATACATGTTTTCCCGCCCTCAGGCATGGTGGCATCTGTGCCCCCTGCGTCTATTGCCAAACTCAAAGGAACCGCGGGCATCACCGCCGCAGATGCTGGTGCCGTGGGCACTCAAACTATCAAGAAAGCCTCACCTGAAGTTGCGGAGGCGATGAGCGCATGGAACGAGCACGTCTGCGAAGAGCGCAAGGCGAGGGCTCTAGCCAGTCCAATTCTGGGGCAGTCTTGGGGCGTCTCAAGTCAGCAACCACCGGACCCGCCGGCTGAAGTCCAACAGCGACTTCGTCAATTGGAACAGCAACTTCTTCCGAAGTCGTCGGCCAGGGCGTCGGCCCTTGGCGCCCCCGACATGAATCTCCCGGTGCTGATGGGTCGCATTGCAGTCGGGCTGGTATTCGTGGATAGCACTGTGGCCCAATACGCCATAACGGATGTGGAGAAGCAGAAGGTGGTAACGGAAACCGTCGAAGGTCTCAACCTGCTCGCGAGTTTCGAGCCCCGTGCGGGAATCCAATGGTTCTACGACGTCAAACGCCCCAAAATTTCCCTTGCGGCAAGCCAATTTACTGCTGCCAACCAGAACAGTTGGGAAGACCTCTGGCGCAACGCCGCGATGACCAGCATGGGCTATGCGGGCAGCGCCACCGGCATGGGCAACTACATCAACGCGATCAAGCAAGCTTTTAGCGCCCAATGGGCCTACGCCATCTTTGTGACCAAATACAAAGCGGCCTGGTTTGCCTACTACTGGGGCAACCATGTCGTCATGGACTTTTCCGTGGACGGCTGGGGCATTAACGAGTTCCATCGCGTACTGGCGCATGAAACAGGTCATGTCTTTGGCTGCGGCGACGAGTACACAGCCAGCAACTGCACCTGCACCAGCCTGCACGGTCGCTATCAGGTGGCCAACGGCAATTGTGAGAAATGCGCGACCAATTTCGTGCCCTGCCTGATGGCGCACAACACCTCCGCGCTTTGCGACTATTCACGCGGCCAGCTCGGCTGGAACGAACTCGCCGTACAATGCCGCGGCGCGACCACGCTCAAAGGCACATGGACCTTCGACTTCGACACCGGTGTCCAAGGCCCCGCCAGCGGTGCCGACCTCTGGTGGCAGCAGGTGGACAGCGTGAAGCGATTCCTCGTGCCTCAAAGCGGAGCTATGCTGGTCAACATGGGCAAGCCAAATTTCGATGCCGTGTCCTACCAGACTCTAAAGTCGCAGCCCTACACTGCCACGCCGATCAATGGAAGCAACAACTCTTCCAATCAGCTCAAAGCTGGGACAGTCATCGCCATCAAAACCAATGCTGGCCGCTACGCTAAACTACGTGTGGACAGCTATGGTTACAACTTGGGGATCACCTGGGTGACATACAAATGATGCCCGGCGGGGCCAACAAGAGAGATTCAAACAGGTTGAGGACTGTGGCATTCATCGTCACAGTCCTCACCGGAACTGCATTAAGGGTAAAGGGGGCAGTCCCGGTAATTGACAGTAACCCTTTGCTTCCGCATGCGCCTTGCTTGTATCCCTTGCCGCAGTCAGAAGGTGACCCTGCTCGCCATGCCCGCAAAGGGGCCAGGTTCTGAGAACCGCCCCCTTTGTCAGTGTCAGTCAGTGGCCGATCCAAGGCAACCCACGCGGCCGCATCTGACCGTCATGTGCTGACGGGCATGAATACGCCGCATCGGAGCCAGTCGGGTTCCCCAGATAACAGCAAACACTTGGACATGATGACCTTGCCAATCTTTCGTAGCGCCGTCTTGACGGCCATACTCCTAGCCGGTGGGCCGGGACTGTTCGCCGCCGGGCAGAGTCCCTTTTTCGCCATGGACACCGCGCTCCGCGACGGCCAGGCGCGCTCCGCCACGGAGCAGGCGGCCTTGCTCAAAGAACTCGGCTACGACGGATTGGGCACCAGCGGCCAGCCGGCGGAGGAGTTCCTCATCGCGTTCGAGCAGGCGGGGTTGAAGGTTTTCAACACTTACCTGACGCTCACGTTCGACTCTGCCAAGCCCGGCTGGGATTCGAAGCTGAAGGAGTTCGTGCCCCGCCTCAAAGGCCACGGCACGGCGCTTTGGGTCGCGATCAACGGCGTTACCAAGGACGGCGTGAAGCTCAAGCCATCCGCTCCCGAAGGCGACGCCGTGGTACTCCCCGCCCTGCGCGAACTAGCCGAGTTGGCGGGAGCCAGCGGGGTGAAGCTTGCCCTTTATCCGCACACCGGGTTCTGGATCGAACGGGTGGCGGACGCGGATCGCGTGGCGAAGCAAGTGAACCGGCCCAACGTGGGCACCACATTCAACCTTTGTCACTGGCTCAAGGTCGAAGGCGACCGCGATCCGCGACCCGTGTTGAAGGAAGTGCTGCCGCGCCTGTTCTTTGTCAGCGTCAACGGTGCCGACTGCGGCGACACCAAGACGTTGGATTGGAACCAACTAATCCAGCCGCTGGACACTGGCAGTTACGACGTGGCCGGCTTCCTGAAGTCGTTGCGCGCACTCGGCTACACTGGGCCGATTGGCTTCCAAGGCTACGGCATCAAGGGCGACTCGCGTGACATTTTGCGCCGCACGATGGACAGTTGGCGGCGGATTGATGTGCCGTGACGCCAAGTAACCAATAGAATGCCCGACCGACCCTTCAGTTCCATCTAATCCCCTAAGCTATGAGCCGCTTTCAAAGCACTGTAGGAGCCGACGTAAG
>CAINDV010001341.1 GCA_903847485.1 uncultured Verrucomicrobiota bacterium | reverse complement strand
TGCGAAGACCGGCGACCAGGGCGAATGGCTGGCGGTGGATCTCGGCAAGCCCTGCCGTATCAATGCCGTGCAGGCGAATTTCGCGGAACAGGATGTCAGCGTCACCAAGCGCAATCTGGGCGGCGCAATCTCTCATCAATACACGCTGGAAGTCAGCGACGACTGTCAGAACTGGAAGATGCTGGTGGATAAGAGCGCAAACCTGAGAGATGTTCCACATGACTACGTTCAGCTTGAGAAACCGGTGATGGCCCGCCATGTAAGGCTCACGAATATTCGCATGACCGGCAAGGGCAAGCTCGCTGTGAGGGATCTGCGGGTGTTCGGCAGCGGATTGGGCAAGCCACCTGCCGAGGCGATGGCTCCGGTCGTGAAGCGGCCCAACGGCCTGAATGCGGTCCAGGCCGAGGTCGAGTGGCCCGCCGCCGACGGCGCAACCGGTTATGTTGTCCGCTGGGGACAAGCCAAGGATGAGCTCTATCACAGCCAGGATGTCAGGGACGGCACCAATACGGTTATTTCCGGTCTCACGGGCGGACTCGATTATTTCTTTGTGATAGACAGCTTCAACGACAGCGGCGTGACGTTCGGTAGAGAGGTGGGGGGGGACGCGATGAACGCGTGTCCGTCAGTTACCTAACAACCCTAGCTACAATGAAAAGCGATATGAAAAAGGAACGTATTGTGAAACAAGACAACATTACAGCCGGAACTCCCGCAATCCAGAATCTGAAAATAGAGCCTGGGTTTCTTCACCAGTTGGTCGCAGTCATGATCATGTTGTGTGGCGCAGAGGGACATGCTCAACCATTATGGCAGATCGGAAAGACGGACCACGGCGCTACCGAATTCGCTCTCGCGCAAAATGGCTACACTGAGTTCCTGAGGCGGTTCGGCAGTCCCGACCACGTATTCTATGTTGGCCTGTCCGAAGTGGCGAATGATTGGCCCTGTGTCCTGCCCGGACCGCTCGATCCCTGGGCCGGCGGTGCCCAAAATGGAAGCTGGGATCAGATGAACACCCTGCCGATCGGCTTTGTGTTGGAAGCCACCCCCGCCTCCGGCACTTGCCGCTTCACAGTGGCAACGTGCGCGTCCAAGGGCCCGCATTTGCGGGTAGCGGTCAACGGTGCCATACACGAGGTAAACATCCCGGAAGGGGGCGACGATGCGTGCTTGAGCGGAGATTTCACCAAGGCGCAAGCGCGCGAGACGCTGGTCGAGTTTCCATCTTCCGAGCTGCGGCCGGGATACAATGAGATCACCCTGCGCAGCGTGGGTGGCAGTTGGCTGGTGTTCGACACCGTCCGGCTCGACACTCCGGCCGGTGCCAGGTTGGCGCCCGCGACGCCGACGGTCGTCCGTTCCGTTGGCACCGCGCCTTATGCCGTGGGGCGAGGCAACGACAAAACCGCGACGTTGCGGATCGAAGTTTATCAGCACAAAGTGCCAGGAATGCTCTCGGTCGGCATTGACGGCGCGTCGCAGAAGCGGTCGCTCGAGCCGGGCTTGCAGGTGTTGGAAATTCCAGCTCCGGCGTCACCCAAAGGCGGCACGACTGCGGTCCGGCTCCGCGCTGCGGACCGGCTGCTGTTAAAAACGTCGCTGAATTTGACCGCATGTCCGCCGGTGACGCCTGCCGATTATGTGGATGTGTTCAGGGGCACGGCGCACTCGCGCTGGATGATCGCGCCGGGGCCGTGGATGCCCTTCGGCATGGTGAAGCTGGCACCGGACAACCAACCGCAGGTGTGGGCCGCCGGCTATGAGTACTCTCACGATTACATTGATTGCTTCAGCCACCTCCACGAGTGGACGATGGGCGGGTTGGGCCTGATGCCGACGGTCGGGCCGCTGCGCACCCAACCCGGACTGGGCGGCACCGGCTACAGCTCGCGGTTCGACAAAGCCACCGAGCGCGGTGGAGTCGGATTTTACGAGGTGTTTTTGAGGGAGTCCTGCATCAAGGCCGAATTGACGGCGACGACCCGCGCGTCGCTGCAGCGTTACACCTTCCCTGCCAGCGAGCAGGCGCGGGTGATGTTGGATTTTCTGTTGCCTAACGAATATGAAATGCAAGTTCATGGTGCCAAGGTGCGCCGCAGCGGCCCGGCGGAACTCGAAGGCACCATTCAAACCGAGTTTCCCCAAGGCGCACTGTGGGGCGATGGCTGCCAGCGCTTCGACCTGCACTTTGTTATGCAGTTCAGCCGGCCGTTTGACACGCTCGGGGGCTGGCAGGGTGACAAGGTGACTGCCGATGCGCAGGAACTCAACGAGGCGGGAGATTGCGGCGCGTTCGTCGAATTCAAGACGACTGCCGGCGAACAGGTGTCGGTGCGCACCGGCATTTCGTTAGTCAGCCAGGCCAACGCCCGGCTCAATTTGGAGCGGGAGTTAGCCGGGCCGTTCGGCTGGGATTTCGCCAAGGTCGTGCAAAACCAGCGCGACACATGGAATGAGTTGTTAGGCCGCGTGGAGATCGAAACGCCGGACGCGCGCGAAAAGGCCCGGTTCTACTCGAACTTCTATCGCGCCATGGCCGGCCGGAACAC
>CAINDV010001340.1 GCA_903847485.1 uncultured Verrucomicrobiota bacterium | reverse complement strand
CGGCGTGCTCTTGCTCGGCCTTTAACTTCTGACCGCAGGTGGGACAGAGAAAATGAAATTCCATAACCCCGAATAGATCTTCCGTCGCCGGAGAATGGAGGAAGGTGCGGAGCTTGGCAACTCTTAGCCGTAACCATTCAGTAGCAACCACGAAATACACGAAAGGAAACGGAAGCCGGGGCGGAGGTTGAACCCAAACCACCGACTTCAAATTCCAGTCACCATTCAGTGACCGATACCGCCCTTGAACCAACCGCGCCATTGCCTTTCTTTTCGTGTGTTTCGTGTATTTCGCAGTCTTTCTTCTGCATGGATACAGCTTAGGTAGGATCTGTGCGCGAACTCATCCCGGCGCGGGTAGATAGTTGCGCAGGGACAGCGCCGCCTTCGAGCACGCCTCTTACCTCCACCCAAGAGGTGGTAAGGCGTGTTCGGGCCTGAGGTTCCTGATTTCCAAATGACGGCATAGCAGTTTGATCACCCGCAAGGAAGGCTGGTGAAAGCACTTTCGGCCAAGCGATGCAACTTTATATTCGCGTGACGGGTGTTTTGCAGCGCGAATGTGTGAAGCCGTTTTAGCGGCCGGGTCGCTGGCGGGTGAGGAAGCGCAGGGCTTTGGCCTGGGGATACTCGCCGAAGGCGGATTGGGAGTCGGTGGTGGCTTGGTATCGTGGGTTGGGTTGGTGGCGGCGCTTGCCGCACCCGGCAGCGGTCGTCCGGGCGGGAACCATCCAGGCGTTGGTGAGTCCGTCCGCAATGCCCCGTAACTGCCGGCTGGCACCCAACCACTGCTGTGTATCCGGTTCTTCGGGCGGCCGGCGGGGCACCGGTGCGACGCGATCGTCCTTGCGTCCGGGGGGTGGCAAACCAGTTGGGTGGCCTGGGCCGCGAGCGGAAGCCCCAAGTCTTCCGGGGCGGTCGCACGGGCTGCCGGTGCTGGCCACCAGTTCAGGCTCGTCCACCTCCGGTTAGTTGAAAAAGTGCGTCCGCGCCAGGGCAACCGCCGGGAGGGCCTTGGCCCGGCGTCCGCAGTGTCGAGTTGCTGGGGCACCGGGCCTACAGAACCGCGCCATTGCTGTAGGTCGGGTCCCCCGCCCCGGCAAGCTTGGACTCATCTCGTTTCCTCGCCGGTTGGAATTCGTGCTCACGGGTCAGGAGTTCTGTGTCTATGCGTATGTGCGCCGGAATAGTTCCTGCCTGTGGCAAAAGTGCTCCCCGATGCCGGGCGGTGCTGTGCGCCCGTGCCGGTTTCACCTTGATCGAGTTGTTGGTCGTCAACGCCATCATCGCCATCCTGGCGGCCCTGCTGCTGCCGGCGTTAGCCAGGACCAAGGCGAGGGCCGATGCCGTTTATTGCATGAACAACAGCAAACAATTGGCCACGGACGTACACCTGCACGCCGTCGACTTTGGCGATTGGTTTCCACCGAACCCGGATGACGGCGTTACCTTCCTGGGTTTCAACTGGTGCGCCGGTAATGCATACGGCGGGCTGCCGGGCTTCTCCCCCGGCCCCCAGACCTTCAACCCGGAAGTGCTGTCCAACCCCAACCAGGCCATGATCTCCGCTTACGTGGGCATGAGCCTCGGCGTCTGGCAATGCCCCGCCGCCCCTCGGACCAGGACCTATCAGGGCCTCAATCCTACCATGGCCGGCAAAACCGTCCGTGCCGCCCGGAGCATTTCCATGGATTCCGCTGTCGGGTCCGTGGACAGCATTTACGCCGAGACGGCCAGCAATCACGGAGGCCGAACCGTCTCGACCAGCGGGTCCTGGCTGAACGGAGAACGGGCCAACAACAAACATGACAAACCATACGCCACCTTTAGCCGGATGGCCGATTTCACAGCTATCAGCCCGTCGCAGATCTTCATGACCGTGGACGAAAGCCCTTGGAGCATCAACGACGCCTGCCTCGGCGTCAGCGCCGCGATCGCCCAGATTGTTGACTGGCCCGCTACTTACCACAACAATGCCTGCGGCTTCTCCTTCTGCGATGGGCACGCCGAGATCCACAAGTGGCGCTCGGGCCACATGACGCTCAACTCGCCGGCCAACACCCAGCCGGTTTCGGGTCCGTATGCCGACCTTATGCTCGATTGGACTTGGTTCTCCACCCATGCCACCATTAAAACGCAGTGACGCGTCGGCACGGAGAAATCTGTCAGGTGCTGATCTTTTTGCTTGCCTTCCTCACGGCTGGGAAGCGATATTCGAACTACGAACTAAACATCAACCCAAAACAGGGCGTATGCTGGCCGGTTGGCCCGCGCACGCCCGCAAAAGAAAGAGACCTATGACGAAGCAAGAAAAGACCTATGACGAAGCAACATCAACCCAAACAGGGCGTATGCTGGCCGGTTGGCCCGCGCACTCCTGCAAAAGAAGGGGACCTATGACGAAGCAAGAACAGTTGGATTCCATCTCCGATCACAAGCGGACACCCTCGCCCTCGGCAGCCTTCGTGGCAATCTTTGCGACCCTGTTCATCATGGGCGGCACCGCCAAGGGCTATCTTGGTGACCAATGGATCTTGCCGATCCATCATAAGGATGGCGGCGGCTGGGTTCAATGGAGTGGCGCTGGCTATGACGGTACCGATGCTTTTGAAGCCCAGGGCATGGACCCGGTGCGACGAGTTTATTGGGCCTTGGGCGGACTGAGCACCTCGAATACCGTTTTCCCGACCACGACCGAGCAATATACCATCGAGTGGTTCCAACCCACCACCGGTGCAACCTCCTGGCAGCCGATCGAGTCTCAGTTCCGCGGCGTTGACGGCGAGAACTGGCCCATTGATTCTAAGATCCCTTGGGTGGGATCGTACAGCCAGAACCACCAATATATCGGGGCTGATGGCAGTGCCGGGACGCCGGGGGCCTGGACAACCACCGGGCCTGGCCCGCACACGCCCAACAGCACGAACTATAACGCCGGTGACAATGGTATTTACATGTGGCTCACCCGCGGTTCGTGGCTCTATGCAAAGTGGGATTTCGGGTGGAGCATCGACCACACCTGGAGCGCTTTGCGCCTGACCCAGGTGACTATAACGCGGCCGGTAATTCAATCTGTATCCAAATCCGGCGACACCCTCACCCTCACTTGGAGCGCTGGTGGTGGTGGGAACTATCAGGTGCAGTACAAAACCAACCTATCCCAGGTTGGCTGGAGTAACTTGGGCGACCCCATTCCCGCCACAAACCTCACAACGAGTGCCTCCGATGTAAATCCGCCAGATGCCAGCCGCTTCTATCGAGTCTTGGTGCTGCCGTGAACAAGGCCCTGAAGTGTGCCTTAGCCCCCCAGGAGCCTTTCGCCGAGGCGACCGCTAATCATCATCGCGGGCCGGTCGCCTCTCCTTCGGTCATGCGCGTTGTGTGAATGTGGTGGCCTCAGCCTGCGCTCCCGAGAGCCGGGTGCCATCATCTGCGGGCGATTTTGCAGGTCTGGCGCGCGTCCACGGGTCTCTGATGTCGAGGTAGGGGCACCGGTTGCCCGTTGCCCCCTAACAGATCCCGGCGTGCGGTTTTCCCGCTCCGGGATCCTCGAGTTAACACGCGATGTACCGCTCGCAGGAAGGTTGGCCAGTGTTGATCCGTCATTCTTACGACCTCTGGTTGCCTGTGCGTGCTTCGTTAGCCTGTTCGCCCCTTCACCCGCTTCCAGACGGGCGTCTTGCCACGGGCTACTATGGACGAATCCGACTTCTTGTCTGGCTTCGGGACGTTCTTCTGGTCGTTGAACTCCCCTAAGCGAGGGGCGCGGAATCCACGAATGACACGAACAGCAACACGGATGAACCGATCACTCCCGCTGCCAGGGGAGCAAGGGATCGTCCAGGCGCCAGCGGGAGATGATGATCAAGGCGAAAAACTCGACCAGCACGGGGATAACCAGGCCTACAAACTGGTCCAATTCCAGGCCGAAGTCGGCGATCGTGGCGCATCCGACCATGCCCAAGGCGGCCCCAAGCAGGACCATGTTGATCTGATTTGTGATCACGCACAGAAGGCGCGCCCAATCCTTCGGGCCAGCGACCAGGCAAGTGATGCCAACCACCACATTGAAGGCAAGGATCCCGTAATAGACCGCTGCCCACACGTCCCTGATCGATTGGGAAATATATCTGACGCCTAGGTTCAGTGCGCCAGCCGCAGGTCGAAGGAGAAACGTTCCGGCTTGCCGATCTCCACCTGGTTGAAGTCGGGATGTAGTGGATTGAGCAGGAAGTTCCTTTCCAGCGTCATAACCGCGCTGGGGACCGAGAGCACACACGACCAGCGCCGGGCAAACCAGTCATCGCCTAAGCGTTGGGTGCTGGCTGCAACCGGTTGCTCCAGCCAGTCCTTGGGCAGCGCGAACTTGTCCTCCAGCCGCAGCACCAGTTCGTCAGGAAATTGCACCGGAATGATCCGGTAGCGTTCCCCAAGCAGGCGGCTGGAACTCAGATGCACCAAGATTTCCAGCGCCGCGAGGGCGCGCGATTCCGCCGTGTAAACGACGCTTCGCCCGGAGCTGTTCCAGCGCCCGCCGTAGCGCCGCGCCCCCTCGCCGTCAAACGCCGACCGCGCAAGCGATTCCTGCACGATCCGATAACCAACTGTTACCAACCTGCCTTGAATGATCCGTGGATACGTCATAACCATCGTTAGTGCGTTCCTCCCAGCGAAGGAGGATTCGCGGCAGGAAAGGACAGGAACACCCCTAGCCAAATGCCCAATGCACCTGGCTGGAATCCATCGGAAACCGACGCGCGGCTATACGCTATGCCCACACCCAGGTGAATGCAAGCAACCCTTCTGAAGCGGCTGAGTTTTTCCACAATCCAGTTTGCCGCGCCCTCTCGCCGTCAAACGCTGTCCGCGCGAGCGGCTCCTGAATAATCCGATAACTGGCGCTGCTCAAGCAAAGACTCCGTGCTCCAGCCGTCCCAGCAGGTCTTCCACCTCGCGGGCACCCGGCTCTGTGTCGGCGTAGTCCAGCGGGCTGACGCCCCCCAGCGCCGACTGCGGCGCGCGAAACCAGGTCCGCGCCTCCACATCGCTGCCCAGCACCTCCGTCGCACGCTGGAAGAGCCGCCCCAAGCGGACGATACGCTCCGATTCCTCCGGCTTGAAAACCGTGCGCCGCGCCAAGGTGCGGGCGGGAATCTGCACGATCTGGCACATGCGCTCCCGCGCCACCTCGAACGCCTGGCACAGTAAGTCGAACGCGCTCGCCGGCAGCCCTTCCTTGACGCGGCGGACGACTAAACTCTTGCTGGCCACCGCACCCTTCGCCCGGGCAGTGGGAGCGGCCGCCGCCGCCACCGCCCGGCCGCGGACTGGCGCCGGGGCCAGGATTTGTTCCAGCAGTGAACTGCACAAAGTTGCCATACGGCGTAAAGTAAACTGCCAAACGGCAACATGTCAAACTATCTTCACCCGTAGCCAGCAATCCGATTTGACTCAAGAGGAAGGTCGCCCAGGGACGGGTGAGATAGTTTGCGGAAACCGGTTCACCCCCCAGCATCTCCTCGCCGAACCTGGCGCACCCAAGGCCGGGTAAGTCGTCCGCAGCGGACCAAGTTCCCGCCTCGCCTGGCGCGTTGCGGTGCGCTCGGCGGTTACACTCTCTGTTCAAACTAGGCTACACGCCAGCTTGACTCCGCAGGCTCCTTCTGGTTTCTGATTCTGATAGGAATTTACTTTTTTGGACGCGCCGCAGTTCACTGCTCGGTCTGGGATCAGGGATTCACCACTTCGATCAGGGTCACCGAGTTGGGCGGGAGCGAGCGTGGCCACGCGAACGTGGTTCCGGTGACTTTGCCGGATTGCGTCTGGATCAACTCGGCGGCTTTGGCATCGTACCAGGCGTTGCCGTGGGTGGCGTCCACCACCCACTCGCGCCAGGTGCCGTTCTCCCAAGCCCCGGGCAATTGCGGCACTGCCAGCTTCACCGGCCGCGTCATCCCGTAACGGTCGGTGAAGTTGACCAGCACGATCGCCAGGCGAGACTTCGCCGCGTCCCAGGCGGCGACGCAAGAAACCTCGCCGTCGGTGCCCTCGACCTTCAGCCATTGGCCGGAGAGTTGGTTGAAGATTTTGCAAACATTGAAGGCGGCCTTGGGCGTGTTGTCCTTGAGCAGCAGGCTGTAGTCGCCGCGAAAGTTTTGGTCGCCCTGTTTCGCGTAGAAGAAGCACGGGCGGTCAATGCGGTGCGGGATGAAGGCGCGGGTGACGCAGTTCGCGGCCCAGGCGGCGCCCACCTCGTGGTCCTGCGGACGGTCGGCCCACCAGGCCTGATTCCATTCGGTGATCATCAGCGAGCGGACGCTGCGCTCCAGCTCCGGAAAGCCGGCCAGCGCGCTGCGGAACTCCTCGGCCTCCTTCACAAACACGTCGGGCGGCTGGAAATACTCGTGCCAGCTCACGAAATCGAGCGGCAGCTTTTCCTGCTGGCACCAGAGCATGAGGCCGCGCGCGAAGCCGCGTCCGTGGAAGCAATGCCCGCGCTCCTTGTTCTCAAACGGTCCGCTGGCCAGCGCGGGGCCGCCGATCTTCGCCCCGGGATCGGCGCGGCGCACGCCCTTGGTCGTGGCGCGGTAGAGCTTGCAGTAGGCTTCGAAGCGGCGGACGACTTCATGGTCGGTCGCCTCTTCACCCAGCGCCTGTGAATAGAGCTTCTTGAAGGCTTCGCTGCCGGTGTCTTCCGGGCCGGGCTTGAGCCAGCCGGTGTTGACCTCGTTCCAAACCTCCCAGAACGCCACGCGCTTCCCGCGCTCGACGCAGCGTTGCGCGGCGCGGAAGCACAGTTCCTCCCAAGCAGCGTAGTCTTTGGGTGCGCTCTGGCGATCGTTGTTGGGCACCGCGTCCAACACCTGCGGCATGTAGGAGACGGCCATGATGGCGTCCGCGCCGATCTTCGCGATGAGATCAACGCGGCGGTCGAAGTCTTCCCAGTCGTAAGTGAATGGGCTGTTAGTGCCCCTCTTCAGCACCGAGGTGAAGATGTTGTCCATGCGAAACCACTTGAAGCCGCCCTCCTTCAGCTTTGCCGCAGTGGCGTCGTCGTAATCCGCCATGCCGCCGCCCTGGCTCAGGCCGATGATGCCGTCCGGCACGGCTCCAGTTGGCTGGGATGTGTGGACCGTGACCGTGAGCGGTTCGCAGGCGCGCTTGCGGTCAATCAGCACCAGGCCCGCCTCGCCGAAACGGTCGCCGCCCTGGACCTTGCCATAGACCTGCACGTCCACCTGGACCTTCGCTCCGGCGGCGGCGTTGGTCGTGAGCAGCACGAGGGCAGGGTGGTCGTTGTCGAAACGGGTCTGCACTTGGCCATCGAGCCACACCTCACCGCCGTCGCCGCAACTGAAGCGAAGCCCGACGCATTGGCCGTTCGCAGGCTGGTCCTTGATCTCGGCGGGGATTTCCACCTCGCCGCGCAGCCAGCGGAACTTGTCGTCGTTGGGCCACGCATCACCGGGCTTGATGGGCTTGGCCTCGGAGAGGTTCTTGGGCGGATTGGACTGACGCTGATCGTGCGGACGATTGACCATCCAGTCGGCGGAAATCGGCTGCACGGTCGAAAACAGGACTGCGACAGCCAGAAGGATAAGGCGCATTTTCATGGTGTGGCCGAAGCTTCTACGGACGTGGCGGGAAAGTCAACGCCATAAAGGGGTCATGCTATAAAGGGGGTGCGTGACCGCAGAGTAACTTTGTTCAGGCGGCGAGTTTGACTTTGAGATAGTTGGCGTTGTTGAGGCGATCCCAGCATTCATCCCACCGGTTGCTTTTGAGCGCCAGGCGGAGGTTCAAGACGCTGGTGGCG
>CAINDV010001339.1 GCA_903847485.1 uncultured Verrucomicrobiota bacterium | reverse complement strand
TTCTGAGTTTCTGAGTTTCGGCTCCCGCCCATGCCAACCGAAAATCCGCAGTTGACAACCAGCAGTTGAGTTTGGCAAATCCAACCCCTGACGGCTTGTTCAGGCGGCCCAAACCGCCCCAGTGCCAGCCCGGACCCCGGATCCGATACGCTGTGTTCCCCCATTATGCGGGGGAAAACGCCGGACACGGAGCAAGCTGATGCAGGGATAACGTTAATCCCGGCTGGTTCTCAATGACGAGGGACTGCAGCCGGGTAAGAACGAAGTAGAGACGGAGTAAAAACGAACCTAAACGGTCCTTGGACGGAGCCGGCGGCGGCCGGCCGGGGACCGACGGAGAACCAAAAGGATGGCTGAAGTGACTGTTAATCCATTGCTCAAGAAAATTCACGGTAAAATCGGCGGGCTGGTGTTCAAGAAATACGGGTCCAGGACGATTATCGCCCAGACGCCCGGTCCACGGACTACCCCGCCCACCCCGGGGCAACAAGCGCAGCAGGAACGCTTCAAACTCGCGGCCGTCTATGGCCACACCGCCCTCGCCGACCCGGTGACGGGTGCCCTCTATCGCGCCCGTGCCGAAGCCAAAGGCCAGCCAGTCTTTTCCGTCGCGGTGGCGGATTTCTTTAACGAACCGGTGGTGGAAGAGATTGACCTGTCCGCCTACACGGGCAGAACCGGGGAGATCATCCGGGTGCGGGCCAGCGACGACTTCGGGGTGGTCGGCGTCGGCGTGGCGATCCGCGACACGGATAGCCAGGTGCTGGAGCAAGGCGCGGCTACGGTGGCCAGCGACGGAGCTTGGACTCACACGACGACCACGAACCTGACCGCCGGGCAGCAGGTGGTCATCGAAGTCACCGCCACCGATCGTCCCGGCCACAAAGCGACCAAGACGCAGGCGAAAGCCTGAGCCGTAGGACGGGCGTCGCGCCTGTCTCTGACATCGTCTGGGACGGCTTTCCCTGACGGATTCTGATGGTCGTGGCCATGCACCTTTTAGTGAGGCAGTGGGATCAAGATGGAGACAGGCGCGACGCCTGTCCTACGCTGCCGGCCACGCCTTCGGCGCGGTTTCCGCCCCCGGCGTTTGGCTGGCGGCCATGAAGCATACACAATACTTCCTCCAAACCCGCCGACGTCCGGACTGGGCGATGATTCAAGAGGAGTGGATTGGGCGTGTGCTGCAACCGCCCGCGAAGGAGATCATTCAGGCCGACGGACGCATTCGTCGCTGGGGAAAAGTTCCCGAAATGCAGGATCGTGTCCTGCGCGTCATTTTATTGCCGGATGGCGAAACCGTTCACTATGCCTTCTTCGACCGGAACGCTCAGTTATGAGAATCAAGTATTTCCCTGATACCGACACCGCTTTGATGGAGTTTGCGGCCTTCAAGGTTGACGAAACGCGTGAAATCAGTGAGGACATTTATGTGGACTTGGATTGCGATGGCCGCCTGGTGAGCATGACCATTGAACATGCGCGCACCTCGGCGGGCATCAAAGAATTCAGTTTCCAGGAACTGGTGGCTTCCTGACCTCTGACCTCTGGCTCGTATTGCTGCCTTCAGCTTTCTGCTTTTGCTTTGTCCCCGCGGCCCTGCGGCTGCCCTTTGGCGACCTCTGAAATCTGTCATCTGAGATTTGAACGGTGCTCCCGCCCCCAGCCCCGCGCCTTGTTCTCACCCGATGCCGGAGTGGCCCCTATACCAAGAACTGAACCTTGCCTTGCCGTGAGCGCGCCAACCAGCAGTTTAGAGCCTCGCACATGAGGCCCCATGACCAGCATTTTAAGAAGCTGTTGGCCAGCTTCTTCTGCGAGTTTATCGAGGCCTTTGTGCCGGAGCTTGCCGGCGACCTGGACCGGCGGCACGTGGAGTTGTTGGACAAGGAACTGATCTGGATTCGCCGGCACTTTCGCAAAGCCAAATTCGTGGACTTGGTGGCCAAAGTGAAATTGAAGGGAACGCCCGGTTTCATCCTCATCCACATCGAACACCAAGCCCGGCGCGACCCCGCCATGGCCCGGCGGATGTTCCTCTACGCGGCTTGGCTCTTGGAACGC
>CAINDV010001338.1 GCA_903847485.1 uncultured Verrucomicrobiota bacterium | reverse complement strand
CCAAAGTATGCTGGCCACTGGTGGCCCACTGCACCACCTGAAGGCGTTCTTTGTCACGGGGATCAGTAGCGGCGCGGATTTGCGCCTTGAGTGCCACCGTTTCCGCCGTCGTAAGGGTTAGTTTCGTTCGGTTTCTGCCCATGCCAGAGTTTACACCCTGACCTGGCCATTTACCAGATATTTCTACCGATTATTATAGGGGAATGGTATAACTCAGCCGCGCCCAAGCTTCCCGCGCCAACCGCTTCGTGTGAAGAGTTTGTGTCGGCCTGTCTGCGTGCGGCACGCACGGGCCGGCAGTTGAACCGCGTCGTGTAGGTGCGGATGGCAGGAATCTGCAACCTGCAATTTGCGATTTGAAATCAAGCGAAGCGTGGAGCCTCGCCCAATGGCTCAAGGAAACGCTGGCGGTCGGGGTCAGCGCGGAAAATCGCTTCCCGCCGGTCGCCGCGATTCATGACGTGGTAGATCGCGCCGGTGTATTGCCGGCGGAGCTTGCGAGCCATGCCGGATGAAAACCCAAAGCCAGAGATGCTCTTTCAAAACCCTGTAGGAGCCGACGTAAGGAGGCTTGGTTTACGGCGATTTCCAAGCCTCCTTACGTCGGCTCCTACAGTTTTGAAAGAGGCTCCGGAGACTGTCAATTACCGGGACTGCCCTCTTTACGTGATAGGACGGGCCGCGGGTGTCGTTTTGGCAGCGGCGTGGATTTCGTTAGACTGAGCGGCCGGCGGCCACCGTTGGCGTGGTCGGCGCGGCTGGCAGTTGCAGTCGCGCCCAGAAGAACCGGCCGCGCCGGAAGGTCACACGGGTTTGGCCCAACTGTTGGGCCAGGGCGCAAACCAATCGCAGTCCGATACCCAGTCCCTGCTTAGGGCCAGCGTTGGGAGCGGCGAGGCGGTTTCCGACCAGGACGGCCACCGCTTGTGAACGAGGACGCACTCTGAACAGAATGTCTCCGTCACCATGCTTGAGCGCGTTGGTTAGTAAATTGAAGAGGATTTGCTTGAGCGTGCTTCGGTCGGTCCAGACCTCGGCATCGTGCGGACAAGACCATAGCAACCGCCGCTTTTCGACGGCCGCCAGCCGGGTGAAGGGTTCGATCGCGTCCTCGAGGAAGCTTTTCAGCAAGACGGTTTCGGGATGCGTTTCGAGGCGGCCCTGTTCGGCGCGTGCGATGGTCAGAGCGGATTCGACATAATTCGAGAGCCGAAGGAGTTCCTCCTGTAAGTTCTCGGCGAGTTCTGGACTCATGGAGACGGCGTTGGATTCAATCTGCAGACGCATCAATTGGAGTGGGGTCCGTAACTCATGCGCCACCTGCGTGGTGTAATCCCGCAAGTGGTTAAAGGCCGCCTCCAGGCGTGCGAGCAGTTCATTGAGATGCCGCACGAGTTCCCCAATTTCCGGATCGGCATCGGGCACCTTGATCCGCTCATCAAGGGTCGTGGCACCGAGACGGACGAGTTGCTGGTTGAGCTCGCGAACTGGCCGCGTGGACTTTCGGGCTAGCAAGTGAGCGGAGAGCAAGGCCAGCCCAGCCAGGGGCACGCCCACCATCACCCAGAACTCAATCAACTCTCCAAGAATGTCGCGCACCTCCTTCTCGGTGAAGCTGCCATGTAGCACCCAGTCCGGATGCGCCGGATGGGTGCGCTCCCACTTTTCCTGACGCAGTTCGTAGTCCAAATGCCAGAGCCCGGACACCGCCAGCACGGCCACCACGACCAGGAGGCTGACGGCAAACCAGAGGGTGAGGCGCCAGCGCAGGGATTTCATGGGGCCTCGGGCGGTACCAACGCGAAGCCAACCCCGCGGATCGTGCGGATCAGCGACGACTCGCCCGGCTGGTCAATCTTCGAGCGCAGGTAGTTGATATAGACGTTGACCACGTTTGTGCCGCCGTCGAAGTGTTGGTCCCAGACGTGTTCGACGATGGCCGTCTTGGAAACCGTCTTGGGCGAGGCTTGGGCGATAAATTCCAGCAGCGCGAATTCACGATTGGTGAGTTCGATCTGGCGTTGCCCACGACTGACCGTGCGAGCGACTAAGTCCACCTCCAAATCGCCGACCCGCAGAGTATGGCTGACCCCGCCACGACTCCTCCGCCCCAGCGCCCTTAGCCGAGCAAGCAGTTCATCGAGCGAGAACGGTTTGACCAAGTAATCGTCGCCACCGGCATCCAAGCCGGCCACGCGGTCCCGAACCTCACCGCGGGCGGTAATAAAAATGATCGGTATGCTCAAGCCTCGTCGCCTAAGCCCGCGAACAAGGGTGACGCCATCAATCTGAGGCATCATGATGTCGAGCACCAGCGCCTCGTAGGCCCCGTTTTCCACCGCCCAACGCGCTTCGGCACCGTCATGTGCGCAATCCACCACATGTCCGGCCTCAAGCAAGCCAGCGGCCAGGTGGCGGAGCAACTTGGGGTCATCGTCTGCCAGGAGTATCTTCATAATCACTGGTGTTTGGCATGTGGGCACCATGCTACCACCAGCCCTGCCTGGACAAAACACTAAACCGGGATCAGTCCCGATCAGCCTGCTTTTTCGGGGCCGGTGTTTTGGACGTGCCTGCTCCCGATGGCTTCAAGGTGCCATCCGCCGCGAGTGCGGGAACCGTGACTGTCACCCCCGCGCCGTGCTGGAATACCAAGGCCCCGCCGCGGTGGCCAGTCTCATACACAGTGTAACTGGCCACACTGGCCGCCAGCGCGGCAGCTACGGCGGCACCCCGCGCGGCCCGCGGAAACCGCACCAGGAGGGCCGACGCTACCGCCGCCACAGCGGCGACCACAGCGGCGGTGAGGGTTCGCTCGGCCCAGCTCTCGTGAGCTTCCAACAGCGACTCCATCGGCGGCGACACATTCTCCAGCAGGCCACCGTCAGACCTCCCGGAGGCCAGCGCCGCCCAGGCACCCAACGCGCCCAAGCCAAGCAGCACGGCGGCAAATGCGGGCAGGTATCCCTTGCGCCAAAACACGGCGACAACGGCCGCCGCGCTGCCAAGCGTGACCAGCACGACTGGGAAGTGTACCAAGGCGGGATGCAGCGGGTCAGGCATGAGGTTCATAAGCTATAGATCGGTGCGCAAGTAATGACCCATCGCGACGGCGGAGGGCGCACTCTCACAGGAGTTTGGTTGGTAGTATTTGGTGCGGCTACTTAGAGCGTGTTTGAAAAGTCGCCCTACCCCGGCCGGCATTTTCAAACAGGCTCTTAGCCAACGAGCTATAGGTTCGCCGGCTGGAGTCGCTGGAGCGGCTAGTTGATGCGGAGGTATTCGCTAATTGGTTCGCGGCAGCTTGGGCAGCTCTTCTCCGGCAGTTTGGTCACGGTATAACCGCATACCTTGCAGACGTAAAGCGGCCGGTCGGCGTTCTTGCCTAAGTTGTCGAGCGCGTCCTGGTAAAGCTTGGCGTGCTCCGCCTCGGCCTTCAGGGCGTAGAGGAACGTGCGCGTGGCTTCCTTGGCTCCATCCTTCTTCGCCAGCGCCAGAAAGTCGGGATACATCGTGTCGCGTTCATAACTTTCGCCCTTGATGGCCGCCTGAAGGTTTTCGGTCAAAGTGCCAACCTTCACCTCATCGAGTTGAAAGTCCTTCACCTTGCCGCCCAGCGCGAGGATCGCCTTTTTGTGACTTTCCTTGTGAACAGCTTCCGCCTTGGAGGCCGCCCGAAATAACCGGGCGACATAGGCGTTGTCCTCCGCTGCCGCCTTCTTGGCGAAGGCTTCGTAGCGGTGGGCCGCATTGGATTCGCCTTGGAAGGCGGTGTTGAGGTTGTCGAGCGTCTGCTGAGAGACGTTCGCGTACATAGGAGTGACCGCTGCTAGTGCGGCACCGATCGTGAGGACATGATGTAATTTCATAGGCCGCTTAGTATGCCACCCGACCCGTTAGATATCCGTTAGACAGGAGTTAGAATTTTCTAACGGAAGCTTCTTTCAAAACCCTCCCAAACGCCGTGTGCGCGTTCGCGGCTACAGGAATCAGGACCAGAACCTGCCGTTGCATCATCTCCAAACATCTGCGGATGCCCACGGACGCTAGCCTGCTGGAAATAGAAGGCGGGCAAGCAGCGGCTCTACACCGTAGCCCTTCCCACAAGAACGAACTGGCTGCCAACCAGAACCTGCTGGAACTGGACGGCTGCAAGTTCTGCTTCGACAAGCTGCCGGATTAGCTCCAGGAAAGTGCGAACCGAGTGAGAATGGGCTTGCGCACCGTCTCGGACAGATGCATGCTGTTACACCTGTATTTTATGGCTACCATCTGCAGCACTAAGACTCCCCAGGCTCCGCCGGGGCAGAAGACACGTTCCCTCATGGCTGGCGGCTTCCTGGGCACAGGCAAGCCCCCCGTCACCGGGCAACTGCGTCGCGCTTCGACTGGCCGTGGTCTGTGGGCCTTTGTCGCCGTAGTCGCGTCCCTGGCCACCTGGACGAACTTACTCCGAGCCGACACCATCTACCTCCCCAACGGTTCGTTCGAGTCCCCGGAGACCGACTTCGCCGACCCACGCATGGACGGATGGCAGAAAGCGCCGGAGCCGGCCTGGTATCAAGGCGGCGGCGGGTTTCCGTGGGATCAGCTCATGGGTCAATTCCTGAACCCGACAAATGGCAGCCCCACTCACATTGACAACGTGGAGGGGAAACAGGCGGCCTTCCTCTTCGCCTTGCCTGACGTTGCCCTATTCCAAGACTATAACTCCATAGGTGGCACTAACATCGCGCCAACGCATGACTTCAACGCCCAATTCGAGGCCGGCAAGTCTTACAGCCTTACCGTTGGCGTGTTGGGCGGAGGAGGCGGAATGTCCAATGGCGCGACGTTCCAGCTTAGCCTGTATTACCGTGATGCGGCCAGCAACCAAGTGGCGGTCGCCTCGACGACCATTACTAACACCAAGACGCTTTTCCCAAACGACACGCACCTGACCGATTTCCAAGTCAGCGTTCCGACGGTCAAGGCGAGTGATACTTGGGCGGGCAAGAGTATCGGCATTCAACTGGCATCTACTGTCGGCTTCGATCGGCAAGGCGGTTACTGGGATCTGGACAACGTCCGCTTGACAGAAAGCTCGGTGCCGAACGGGTCGTTCGAGTTCCCAGAGACCGATTTCGCCGACCCGCGGATGGACGGCTGGCAGAAAGCGCCGGAGCCGGCCTGGTATCAAGGCGGCGGCGGATTTCCGTGGGATCAGCTCATGGGTCAATTCCTCAACACGACGAATGGCAGCTCCACGCACATTGACAACGTGGAGGGGAAACAAGCAGCCTTTCTCTTCGCCTTGCCTGACGTTGCCATCTTCCAAGACTATAACTCCACCGGCGGCACCAACACCGCGCCAACGCATGACTTCAACGTCCAATTCGAGGCCGGCAAGTCTTACAGCCTTACCGTTGGCGTGCTGGGCGGCGGCGGCGGAATGTCCAATGGCGCGACGTTCAAGCTCAGCCTGTATTACCGTGATGCGGCCAGCAACCTAGT
>CAINDV010001337.1 GCA_903847485.1 uncultured Verrucomicrobiota bacterium | reverse complement strand
TGCCGAGCCGGTGGAAATAGAGCTTCTGGAAATAGTTCACCTTGGTCAGCCGCGTCGCCTCATTCGGCTCATCATAGCGGCTGTAGAAGAAACCCTTGCCGTCCTTGGTCCAGGAAGCGCGGCTGAACTTCACCCAGCGGATCACGTCCGGCAGGTCCGCTCCGGTGGCGACCTCGCGGACGCGCCACTCCTGCCAGTCCGAGCCGGCGGTGGAAAGGCCGTAGGCGAGCCGCTGACCGTCCTCGCTCACGGACAGGCCGGACAGCGCCACCGTGCCGTCCGGCGAAAGCGTGTTCGGGTCCAGCAACATCGTCGGCACGGCATCCAGCGACGGCTGCCAGTAAAGCACCGATTGGTTCTGGAGGCCGTTGTTCTTGCTGAAAAAATACCGCCCGCCATGCCGGGACGGGAAGCCGTAACGCTCGTAATTCCAGAGCTTGGTGAGCCGTTCCTTTATGGCCGGCAGCGTCGGAATGTGGCCCAGAAACGCCGCAGTGACCTTGTTCTGCTCCGCCACCCATGCCTGCGTCTCCGGCGCATTGTCGTCCTCCAGCCAGCGATACGGGTCGGCGACGGCGACGCCGTGGTAAGTGTCCACCTGCTGGGTGGTGCGGGTGGGCGGGTAACGCATGGGTGTGGGTTGCGGTGTGGAGCAGCCGGCCAAAAGGACGGCGGCGGCGAGCAGCGGAAGGCGATTCATGGACAACATGGCGCTAACCATGCGGAGAAGTGTCGGGCGGGGCAAGTGCGTTTCTGGCTCCCGCCAAGGCGTTCCCACGTTGAAACCAAACCGCCGGGCCGCCAGGCTGTAGGAACGGATCCGGCTGGCTCCACAAGGTTTTGGCAACCACGCTCCTCTTTCAGACTTGAATCCGCCGCCAGACCGGCTTAACTAAGCGCGCTATGAACGCAGTGATGACTGAGAACTCGGCGGTCGGTGTGTGGCACCGTACTATCCAACCGGAAACGGGCGACCTGCCTCCAGCGGAGGCGCGGGCCATCTTGCGCTTGAAGCTCTCCGCAGCGGACCAGGATCGCGCCGATGCGCTGGCCGGGAAAGCTCCGCTCGGAACCTTGACCCACCAGGAAGAACACGAACTGGAGGACTACCTCTCGGTGAGCAGCGCGCTGGAGTTCATGAAGTCCAAGGCCCGCCTTTCCCTTCGCCGGGCGGAAGCCCACGGCTGAATCGGGACCATGGACGTTCGACTCAGGGAGGAAGTGCGCCAGCGGGCCGGCGGCCGCTGCGAGTATTGCCTCTTCCCGGAACCATTCGCCGAACTGCGCTTCCAAGTGGACCACATCATCCCGCAGCAACACGGCGGGCCGACCTCCTTGGAAAACCTGGCGTTCTCCTGCTTCCGCTGCAACAAATGCAAAGGCCCGAACCTTTCTGGCATTGACCCCGACACTGGCCAGATCATTGGCCTCTTCAATCCGCGCGCCCACCAGTGGTCCGAGCATTTCCGCTGGGAAGGTGCCCGATTGGCCGGCCTGACCGCCGTGGGCCGGGCCACCGTGAACGTGTTGCAGTTCAACCGCCCCGACGCCGTGCTGGTCCGCGAGACGCTGCTGGAGGAGGGAGCGTATCTTGGCCGGACCGACCAAGGTGGGTAATCCCAGCGCAACACCTGCGCCAGCACCGGCACAGAGAAACTCCGACCTTGCGCCGAAACGAAACCGCCGGGCCGACGCACGCCAGCCTGGCGGGGATAGATTGGCAGCTTTCGCCAGCCAGCCGCTACGGGCTACTGCGGCAGCGGGGAGAAGCCGCGAACAGCCAAGGGCGTTCACCCCGCCTCCGCGTAGCGGCGTCTCGACCGAGCGCCGCATTCTTTGCCCCATGCAGCCAGTGGGCGGCGCTCTGCCGAGACGCCGCTACGAAAGCAAACCGGGCCGACATGCGCCGGCCCGGCGGGAGAAAATGGCGGCTTTCTGCCGAAAGCCGCTACGAGCTGTCATTTCGCCAGCCGGAAGAACTTCCGTCCGCTGGCGGGGGTGATGATGACCGTCTTGGTCGTGCCGTTGTCCACGGGAGCGGGGAGCACCGGCAGCCAGTTGGTCGTGTTGATGTCGCTGTTTTGCTGGAGCGCGTAGCCGGGACTGGGCGAGGGCCACATCACCAGCACCGCGTTCGTGAGCGTGCCTTGGATGGTCAACAGCGGAGCGCCGGGCGTTTGCACGGCGATGAAGCTCCAGAAGCCGCCCACCACGGAATACTGTCCGCCACTCAGCGCGCCGCTGGCGTCTGGTTGGCCGATGGTGCCGCTGACGGAATACACGCCGCCGGTGCTGGTGCCGCCGCCGCCGGCGATGGTGGACCGGTCAATGGCGTATTGGGCGTGGAGTGGCGTCAGTGCCAGCAGGCAGCCGGCAACGACTCCGCCAGCGGTTCGGGTATGATTTTTCATTTTAGGTTGTCGTTTTCGCGATTTGACTATTGCTCCCGGAGCGCCGGTCTCTGACCGGCTTGGGGCGCTCGCACTCCGGCTCGTGTTAATGGTTGCTTTTGTCTGGGACAGCGCTGGACTTGCCACGCGTTAAGCCGGCTACAAGCCGGCGCTCCGTAAAATAGCGCGACCGCGGCGCGGGCTGGCAAGAGGGTCAAAGAGTAAAAGAGCAGAATCTAAAGCCCCCTCACACACCGAAAGCCAATGACGAAGTTGGCGGCGTTCGGGCGGTCGAAGGTGCGAGCGGCGCACCGCGCGTAGCTGGCGCTGTAGTACCAGCCGCCGCCGCGCGAAGCACGGTCGCTCAACGGCCCGGCAGGTCCGTGGGGATCGCTGCCACCGGCATACGGCGTCGCATGCCAATCCCAACACCACTCGATGACATTTCCGGCCATGTCATTCAGCCCATACCCGTTCGCCGCAAAGGAGCCTACCGGACTCGTGCCGGGTGAGGTCGTGGGGTAGTTCCCAATGGGGTTGTAACCAGTCGGCCCCAAATCGTAGCTATAGCTGCCGGTGGAGCTGGAGTAGTTGGCCAGGTTTTGATTGATCACGTTGCCCCACGGGAACCGTTGCCCGCTCAACCCGCCCCGGGCTGCCTTCTCCCACTCGGCTTCCGTCGGCAGCCGATAGCCACTGGCAGCCCAATTCGGATAAAGGGTGGTCGGCTCGCCGTTCGTATAGACCTTCGTGAATCCCGCATCTGTGTAGTACACCGGCGGCCGCCCCGCCTGCTGGGACCGCGCATTGCTCCACTTCGCACAGTCATACCAATCCACCGTATGCACCGGATGATTCGCCGCCTTCCCCAAACCCGCATTGACGAAGCCATAGCCGTGGTTCGTCGCCCAGAAATAGACCGACTGCCACTGGCTCCAGGTCACCAGATTCACATCCATGTAGAACGCGGACACCGTCACGCTGATAGGTGTGGCGTCAGGGATGTCTGGATCACCAATGGAGTTCCCCATCGTGAACGCCCCTGCCGGAATGAGCACCATGCCGGGCGGTGCCGCCACGAGGGCTGAGGAGGGGATGTTGGTCAGCGCCGCGCCATTGCCGCTGAAAGTGCCGGCCAGGGTCACCCCAGTCTCGTTGTTGGTGACCACGGCCCCAGGCAATTGCCCCAGTGGCACCGTGCCGCTAGTCAGTTGGGCAGCATTGAGGCCGGTGAGGCCCGCGCCGCTGCCTTGAAACTGCGTGGCCCGCACCGTGCCGACCACGTTCAAGGCAGCTCCGGCAGGGTCGCTGGTGCCAAGGCCGACGTTGCCGTCGGGGGTTATCCGCAACCGCTCCGCGCCGCCCGCGCGGAAGGTCAGGCCGGCGCTCGCGTCGTAGGAGATCTGGCCCGGGGTCGTGTTGCTGCTGTTGTTGAAGTTGATGGCCCCCAGCCACGACGCGGCGGCGGCGGTGTTTCGCAACTCAAGGAATGAAACGGAGGAGCCATTCGTGGAGAGGAACCGCCCCACGGCTTGCCCCGCCCGCACCTCAAGCTGCGCGGCCCGCACGGTGCCGCTGAAGGTGGGGCTGCTGTCCAGCAAAGCCACGTTGGTCGAGAGCAGGGTGTCCGGCAGCGTACCGGTGAGACCCGCCGCCGGCACACTGCCGGCCGCCGGCGCGTAGAGGGCGTAGGGCGTGGGCGTGAGCGGTTGGCGTGGACTGAGGGTGACATAGACGCTCGCGGCGTTGGTCTTGGCCGCAATCTCCAACCAGCGCGCCGCACCGGTGAAGAGGCCATCGCCGAAGTCCAGGGCGACGGTAAAGAGGCCGTTGGTGACGCCAACCGCCAACTTGGGAACCGGGCTGCCCACCGTGCCCGCACCGCCAGCGGAGTCGTAGAGCGCGAACTGAAAGTCGTAAGTCCCGGACGCGGGATTCACGCCGTCGGTGAGCCTTCCCTGGTAGGTGAAGGCGGTGCCTTGCGCGAAGGCGGTGGTGGTGAGACCCAGCGCGAGCGCGCCGGCCGATAGCAGACGCCGGAGGCGGGCTGCGGATGATATGATGTTCAGTTTCATGTGTTTGTTTTGCTGCTTGCTGCCGAACTATGGACAGAAAACGGGGAATGGTCAAGCGTCGCCAGCGCGGTTGCCGCAATTCTCACTATGGGCCAGATCGGGACGCCGGGTGCGGGCTCCCGGCCTACAAGAGGGCGGTTTGGTGGGGGATGTAGTCCGGGTGCCCTCACCCGGCGGAGGGTGACCGGGCCATAATGAGCAGGCCGAGCGCCTGGGGCGCGTGGCAGGGCCGATGAACCTGTTCCCGTTCATCCCTGCGCTCCGGCGATTTGTGGGTGAGTTCATGGGAAGGCCCAACGGTCCCATAACCGCGCATTGGGGCCATGAACCCAGCAGCGGAGCGCCGACATTCTTGTCGGCGTGGGCCTCTGCCGAGGTGCTGGCCG
>CAINDV010001336.1 GCA_903847485.1 uncultured Verrucomicrobiota bacterium | reverse complement strand
CTGGCTGGTCCGTGGCGTCGGCAAAGCCGTGCATATCATTTCCAATGGTGCCACCACGGTGCCGCCCGCGAACTTCACCACCGCCAAGACCGTGCTGCGGGTCTTTGCTGCCAGCAACGTCACGGACGGTCCATCGCTCCGCCCCGTCGCTGCGCTCCGGATTCGTGCTCGCCCACAGATGGCCATCCTGGACTGGCTGTCGGAAACCAACCGTTCGGGCTACCGCGTCGAAAGCTTGGACTCCATGGGCGGAACCAACTGGCAGGTGCTGGCCGAACCGTCCGGCAACTCCTGGTCCAACGCCCTCCTGCCTGCCGCAACGCAGCGGTTCTACCGCGTCTTCTCCAAACCGTGAGACGCTACGCGTTCAAGCTGGCCTTCACGCTGGTGGAATTGTTGGTTGTAATTGCCATCATCGGCGTGCTGGCCGCTTTGCTGCTCCCGGCCCTCAGCGCGGCCCGAAGCCGCGCTTCGACGGCCCGCTGCGCTGGCAATCTGCGGCAACTGGGCATCGCGCTGCTGCTTTACGTTAACGAGGAAGGCGGCCTATCCGCTCGCTACGTCCGGCGATGGCCGGGGGGCCTGGCAGCGGGCCTTACGACCCGCCACGGGCGACTCCCTCCTTTACTGTAGCCAAGCGAAACGCGCTTCCGATGAATTGCTTCGGCTCTACCCCTCCAACGCGATCATCTTCCCGCACTACGGTTACAACTATCTGGGAGCCATGCGGCGCAATCCGCCGACCAAGAACCTGGGATTGGGCGGCGATTACAACTACCAGGCCGCCGGCTTGCGCTTCACCCCGGCACCCGAAACCAGCGTCGCCGCGCCGGCCCAAATGATCGCGCTCGGCGACGGCTCGGCCTTCATTCCCGCCACCGCCCCGCCTGACCCGGCCGACATGCTCTACTTTACCTTTCCCTACGTCATCCCGCTGCTTGGGCGGCCGGGGGTGGGTGACTGGCACGCCGGCGGGGCCAACCTGCTGTTCTGCGATGGCCACGTCCAATGGGCCAAGCAATCCTTCTGGATAGCCCCGACCGACGAAAGTCGCTCTCTTTGGAACAACGACCATCAGCCCCACCCGGAGTGCTGGTAAAACTGCGCCCTCGACCGCCCCTTCTCCATCCGCTTTTCCATGAACCTCGGTTTGGGACTCCGCGTTCTCGGCGTCTCTGCGTTGAAAACCAGCCCCGCTCTAACGCAGAGGCGCAAAGGACGCAGAGGTTCATGGTCCGTGAGCAGGTCCGCAAGGAACACGGGACTTTCCATTAACCTGCCATCGGAGCGCCGACATTCTTGTCGGCCAGAGCCTCGGCAGACACCCACGCCGACAAAAATGTCGGCGCTCCGCCCCACCGGGCTTGCGGAAGGGCCAATTCCCGAATTGTCGCTCACGGAATTCTTCGCCCGTCTGCGGGGCATCTGGCGAGCCGCTCCAGTTTCCACGCGCCCGAAAACATATAATCGCATTTCCCGCGTAACATTTCACCGCTGCTTGTCGAGTCATGGGGTGTGAAGGACATATCCATGAGCTGCCAAAGCATAACTTCAACGCAGGTAGAGCGACGCTCCTGCGGAGCCTCCGCCTTCCGTGCTCAGGGCCGACCTCGGCCTTGCGGGCTTGGCGAACCTCCGCCGCCCACCGGAGATCGCCGTGTCAAAGGCTTGCCCCCGGCCCACGGGTGCCTAACATCACTTACCCGATTTATAAAAATGAAAAACCATGTTCTCTTGGCCGCGACTCTTGGGGCCGCCCTGCTGGCCACCTCCACCCAGGCGCAGTTCCAGTGGTCCAAACGCATCGCCAGCACCGTCAACCCGGACGACGAGTTGTCCATTGGCATGACCTTGGACAGCCAGGGCAACGCTTATGTGACCGGCTGGTTCGATGGCACGAATGACTTCGGCGGCGGCGTGCTGGTCAACCGGGGCGCGGGCGGACAAGACCTCTTCGTGGCCAAGTACGACCCGTCCGGCGGGCTGCAATGGGCACGCCGGGCCGGCAGCGCCACCACGTACCGGAACATGGGCCGTGGCGTCGGAGTGGATACCGCCGGCAACGTCTATGTCACCGGCGGATTTGGCGGTTCGGCCGATTTTGGGCCTTTCGTGGTCAGCGCCCCCCAGAATAAGGAGTTCTGCCTGGCGAAATACAACAGCGCCGGCACCGTCCAGTGGGTCCGGCAGTCCTCCGGAGGAACCTCGGACGGCGTTTACGGCACCGGCCTCGCGGTGGACAGCGCGGGCAATTCCTACGCCGTTGGCTTCGCCGACAACGGCGCGACCATCACCTTCGGCTCCGTGAACCTGCTCAACACGAACCTGAGCGGCTACAGCACTTTCTTCGTCAAGTACGACAACGCCGGCTCGCTCCAGTGGGCGCAGTTGCTGAGTGGCCCCGGCCACATCTACGCCACCAAAGTCGCCGTGGACTCCGCCGGGAATCTGTATGTGTGCGGGTCGTTCACGGTGTCTGTGAAGATTGGCGCCAGCACCCTGGTCTGCGTTGGCCCTTCGGATATGTTCCTCGCCAAGTTCGACAACGCCGGGGCTTTGACGTGGGTGCGGCAGGCCAGCGGAACCGCTTCCGTGGGCGAAGGCGGCGTGGCGGTAGATGAGGCCGGGAACGTCTATGTCACCGGCTCGTTTGGCGGCGGCCCGATCGCTTTCGGCGGCCTCAGCCTGACGAACGCGGGCAGCTACGATGCCTTCGTGGCCAAATACAGCACCTCCGGCGCAGTGCAGTGGGCACGCCGGGCGGGCGGCCGGTTCGTCGATCTTTATTGGGACGTCGCTTTGGACGCACAGGGCAATGCCTATGCGGCAGGTTTTTTGGATGCGGACGCCGTCGCCCCCAACGGCACCGGCGGCGCGCTGGTGGCCAAGTATGACCCGGCCGGAACATTCCAGTGGGCCAACTCAGCCACCGGCCCGCCGGCGAGTCCGGTTCCTTCCATTGCGGCGAAATGCGCAGTGGATGTCGCCGGCAATTCCTACCTGGCCGGATGGTACCAAACCACGACCACTTTCGGCACGAACGTCCTCCACCCCAAGGGCACCTGGAACTACTTCCTCGCCAAGCTTGCCACCGGGGCGTCGGCTTCAACCTTTGCACCAGTCTCTATTGCTGGAGACACCATGGTGATTACCATAACGAACAGCGACAATGCAACGGTTTATGCTCTTGTGACGAATATGTTCAGCGTGTCCACATTTGACCAGTTTGGCCCCGATAGCAACAATACTTACAGCGGGAACTATTCTTATACCAAAACGGGAACCAATACGGGAACGATTTACACTGTAAAAACTTCTCCACCACCGGTTGCCGGCGAAACCGGCACGAATGTTCTCACGTTTACCAGTCCCATGAATGGTAGCGTAGTTCATACTTGGCCCAAAGGTGGTGGTAGTTACGGCGTTCAAATTGGCGCTTTTCAGATAATCACGACTGTGCTAACGACCGCGCCTACCATAACCACCGAGCACTCGAGCCTGACCACCGAGGCCGGCACAACTGCCACCTTCACCATATCGGCCAGCGGCACAGCTCCCCTGGCTTACCAGTGGCGGTTCAACGGAACGAACCTGGCCAATGGCGGAAATGTGTCCGGCGCGCTCACCCCCGCGCTCACGCTTACCAACGTGCAGCCGAACCAGGCTGGCGCCTATTCCGCTGTCGTCTCCAGCGCCTACGGCAGTGTCACGAGCAGTGTGGCGGTTCTAACCGTGGGGTCATACGACTACACAACCCACAACGGCACGGTTACCATTGACCGATACATAGGTTCGGGGGCGGTGGTGACCATTCCCGCTTCCATCAACGGCCAACCGGTCACCAGCATCAGGGACGGTGCATTTAGTTCCTGCACCAGCTTGATCCGAATTACAATCCCCGACAGCGTCACCACTATTGGTGTCGATGCCTTCTTCGGCTGCTCCAATCTGATGACCGCAACAATCGGCGGCGGCGTCACCAGCGTCGGAAACTATGCGTTCGCGT
>CAINDV010001335.1 GCA_903847485.1 uncultured Verrucomicrobiota bacterium | reverse complement strand
TGCACGGGCGAGACGCCCGTGCCACTACCGCGGCGGTGGCTCAGGGGTTCAAAGTGCGAACTTTCGTTCGGCGAATTCTCCCCGGAGCAGCCAGCCATCCGACTTAACCCGGGTTAAATCCGGTCTTTGAAATCCGGCCAATCAGCCAGACGGTGCCGAAACGCCGCCCAACCCGATGCCGGCCGCAAGGCGCAATGTGACGGCCGGTGGATTTTGCTGGCAGCCGAGAGGCTTCCAGAGCGAGCAGTGACCGGACAAAAGGCTTGCTGGACGGTAGTGGAGGGCGACACACTCCCGGTGAAAGATCGCTTGTACCATGTCGCTTAGCACTCCATCCGCAGCCCGTCTTCCCGAGGCCGGAAGCCCGGTCGCCCGGCTCTGGCGCGGCCAGCCGGGGCAGCCGCCGCGCACGGTGATTGGTCGCCGCGGTCAGCCGACCGTGCCCACCCAGCAGCCGCCCGGTAGCGGGTGTGCAGGTGCCAGGCAGGCCAACCGGCGGGAAGTCCGCAGATGGGTTCGTTTGGGTTCGTTTCGTTTCGCCTCTGGCCGCTTGGGTTCGCTTGTGTTCGCGTATTCGGGCGGAATTTCGGAAAGCTGCCCGGACGGAAGCCCCCGGCCGAAGGAGCAAGATTACCAAACGAACCCAAATCTCCCGTCCGGCCAGCACCGGTCAAGGTCAGTCAAACCCAGTCAAACCAGTTTTGCTTCCACGCCGCCTCCGCCCCCGGCGCGAGGGCGAACTTTGTCAACTGGCTTCAGCCGGGTAGCGCGGTGTCAGCCAGCGGGGGCGCAGGAGGAATGAGCGCATGAACTACGTGAAACATTCGCTTGCCCGGCGGATGGTTGCCCTGATTCTGCTGGGCACCGGCGCGGTGCTCTTGCTGGTGTTGGGGTTCAGCCACTTCGCACAGCAGCGCAGTTTGCTGGCCCATGCGGAGCAATCCGGCAATACACTGGCGCGGTCGGTGGCGTTCCAAATCGAGTCCTCGCTGGGCCGGGCCGAGGCGGTGGTGCGGCAGACGGCCTTGCTGCTGGCCAACCAGGATCTGCGGCGAGGCGTCAGCACCGACGCCATCCGCCGCACGCTGGAGGCCAATCCCGCGCTCTTCGGCATGGCGGTGGCGCTGGCTCCCGGCGTGGCGACGAAGAGCGACTTCCAAATTCTGTACGGCTGGCGTGACGGCAAGGGCGTTCCCGTGCAGGACCGTCCTGCGCCCGAGGCAGACTACCAAAGCGAGTGGTTCACGCTGCCCTGCCGCCAAAAAGCGCCGGTGTGGACGGAGCCTTATTACGATGAGCAGGCCAAGGTCACGATGGTCACTTACTCCGTGCCCATCCTCCACGGCGGCGAAGTCGTGGCAGTCATCACCTGCGACCTTTCCCTGACCGCCATTCGCACCCTGCTCACGGAGCTGCCGCTGGGCGAAGGCGGCACGGCGGTGCTGCTTTCCCGCAGTGGCACGTTTGTATCGCATCCCGACCATGCCGAGATCGAGATGAAGAAAACCATCTTCAGCCT
>CAINDV010001334.1 GCA_903847485.1 uncultured Verrucomicrobiota bacterium | reverse complement strand
TCTACAAAACCGGCGGTGCCACCTCCATCGCAGGGAATCTGATCATCAACAAGACCGTTAAGAATCTGGCGACCGGCCAGATCGCCGACACCGCCATCGTGACCGTCAACGGCGGGGGCATGCTCAATATCAACGGCTACAACGACACCATTGGCGGGCTGGTTCTCAACGGCGCGGGCAGCGCACCGACCGTGTCCACGGGCATCGGAGTTCTCACGCTGGCCAGCGGTGGCGGGCTGACGACCAGCGGCAGCACTCCCCCCTTTGTTTCCCAATACCTGGCCTTCGCTGCCGGGCCTCACACGCTCGATATCGGTCCGAACCTCACCCTGAGCTTCAATGCCGGGTTCACCGGTTCCGGCGATGTCGTCAAGACCGGGTCTGGAACGCTGACACTCGGCGGGGACAACGCCAGCTACACATCCAAGTTCACGGGTTCCCTGACGATCAACGCTGGCAGGGTCAGGATCAGCAACGGCAAGGCGTTGGGGACGACTGTGGCGACGACGACCGTCAACGACGGCGGTACGCTCGAGATTAGCGGGGGTAGCTTGATCATCGCCAACGCGATCACGCTGGCGGGGAGCGGTGCGCCTGGCGCCGCTGGCGCCCTGGCCAATATCACGCTAAACTCACTCACCTGCACTCTGAGCGGCCAGATCACCCTGGCCGCAGACGCCACCATCTCCACGGCCAGTGGCAGCGCCCTGAACTTCACGGGTGTAATCGGCGAGACTGGCGGCAGCCGCAGCCTAACCCTCGATGGAAGAGGCTCGATCTTTTTCACCAGTTCTACCGGGACTTCTTACACGGGGCTTACGTTCGTCAAGGGCGGCTCCAATCTCTGGCTTAACGGCGGGGCAGTCACTGTGCGCGGCGCTCTGACGGTCGGTGATGGGGTCAACAACAGCGTGCTTCAGGATCAGGCTTCGGGCCAAATAAGCAGTTCCGCTGTGGTGACCGTCGCCGCGGGCAGTACCCTGCGCCTACTGGGGGTAAATGAAACCATCGCCTCGCTCAGCCTGCAGAGCACGGCGAGCAAGAGTGCCACGCTCGCTACCGGAAGCGGCGCACTCACTTTGGCTGCCGGGGGCGGCCTCACCACCGACAACAGCAGTTCCTCGACCTTCACCGGAACCTTGGTGCTGGCCGCCGGATCGCACAATATCGACCTTGGCACGGATCTAAGCCTAGCCAAGTTGTCCGGTAGCGGCGATCTCACGAAACTGGGAGTTGGCTCCCTCAAGCTCACTAGCGCCAATTCTGGTTACTCGGGCAACACAACGGTCAGCGCTGGCCGGATCGACATCGCCAACGGCGGCGCCCTCGGGCCCGGGTCGGTTACCGTACAGAGCGGCGCCTCACTCTCGCTCACAAACGGCATCACCGTTACCAACCCGATCAGTCTCGCCGGTTATGGAGAGTCCGGCTCCGGAGCAATTCAGAGCAGTGGGGGAGACAACATTTATAGCGGCCCCATCACCCTGGCGGGCGATGCCGGGATTGGCGTCTTGACCAACACCCTCACCGTCTCCCAGATCGCGGGCAGCAGCGCTTACACCCTGCGTGAAAGCGGTTCGGGCACGCTGATTGTCGCCGGCACACCGGCGTTCGCGGGCACTTTCGATGTCGTGCCTACCACCAGCAACGTGCTGCAGATTGACGGCACGTTGCCGGGAGCGAGCATCATCAAGGTCAATTCCGCGGCCACGTTGCGCGGGACGGGCACGGCCGGACTGGTCACCGCCTACAGCGGCGGCCACGTGGCGCCCGGACACATCGCCGGCACCATCAGCGCGGCCGGCTTGACCCTAAACTCCGGCGCTCTGTTCGACGAGGAAATCAACGGCACGATCGCCGGCACCCTCTACGACCAAATGCTGGTCAGCGGCACGGCCGTGCTCGGCAAC
>CAINDV010001333.1 GCA_903847485.1 uncultured Verrucomicrobiota bacterium | reverse complement strand
ATGCCGGGAAGGGGCCCAAAAGTACAGTTACGATTGTGTGACAAACTGACGACAATCCGGTGACAACATCCAGGCTCTCCTTCCCGGCCTCGCACAGACCGGCCAGTCCCGCCCGCCAGTTTTCAAAGTGAGAATTGCTGGATAGGCGAACGTAGGTATTGCTCCCGGCGGCTGGCCATGAAACGCTGGGGCCGTGAGCGTCAAAGTAAAAATCTGCGGCCTGACCCGTCCCGAAGACGCCCAAGCCGCCGCTGTCGCCGGGGCCGACCTCGTTGGCTTCATGTTCTATGCTCCCAGTCCGCGCTGCGTCTCATTCGCCCAGGCTGCCGCCTTGAACCGCGTGCTGCCGGCGCACATCGTGCGAGTCGGGGTCTTCGTTAATCCCGTCGCCGACATTGTGACGCAAGCCATCGCGGCGTGCGGCCTGACGATGCTGCAATTCCACGGTGACGAACCGCCGGAGTTTTGCGCGCAGTTCGGCCTGCTGACGCTCAAAGCCTTCCGCATCCGCGACGCCGCTTCACTGGCGGCCTTGCCCAGCCATCCAGCGGACGCCTGGCTGCTCGATGCCTGGTCGCCTGCCGCGCCCGGCGGCACCGGCGAACGCTTCAACTGGGATCTGGCTGTGGCAGCACGCAAGTTGGGCCGCCCAATCTTCCTGGCTGGCGGGCTGACACCGGAAAACGTCGCCGGCGCTGTGCGGCAGGTGCAGCCTTTCGGGGTGGATGTTTCTAGCGGTGTGGAAAGCGCGCCGGGCGTGAAGGATGCCGCCAAAATTCATGCTTTCGTCGCGGCGGCGAAAGCGGCGCGAAATGACAAATGACAACTAAGGGCGGGTGTCCGGTGGCGGGTAGGTGTGCGCTGCGAGGTCATGTTTAGTTTGAGTTGGGGGTGGTGGTCACGGTTTTTGTCGCGAGCGCGGTTTTTTCGAGTTGGGCGACGAGGTCGTCGAGCCAGGGTTGGCCGGTGCATTCCCATTGGGGGTGTTGCTTGTCCCCAGGCTGCGATCAGGGCTTGGTACTCCTCAATGAGCCGCAGGTTCAGTTTGGTGGCGAAGGCGATGTCGGCGTTGGTCAGGCGGCGGTGGCAGAGCAGCACTTGCTTCAAGTTGGTGCTGTAGCGCAGCACGGCTTCGGGGCTGTGCTGGGTTTTGTGGCAGACGAGGGCCACAGCTTTGCCTTGGAAGATGAGCTTTTCGAGGATCATTTCTTGTGGGTCAGGGTGGGGCCCATGTCGTGGATGGTGCCATGGCGGGGCAACCGGCTTTGGTGTTCCGCCTCCCACAGGTGGAGGTGGGTGCTGATGGTGCTGGGCGACGGCTTCGCGTTTGAGGTCGCGCAGTTTGGCGCCGTCGGCGCGGGCTTTGATTTCTTCGGGAGGCAGGAGATCCAGGATCACGGGGGTGAGGCGGCTTTGGGTAATAGTTTTGCCGTGGGAGCTTGTTTCGTCTTTGTGGACGGCGCTCCAGATCGTCTGGCCGGCGCGCAGGTTGGTGGTGGCGGGGAAGAAGGCCTCGCCCATCTGGCGGATGGATTGGACGAGGACTTGGCTGGTATGCACGCCGCCCAGTTGCGGGCATTCCTGGAGGAAGAAAACCTCCAAGGCACCGTCGAAGCTCTGGTAGATGTGCAGGGTGAAGGTGGCCTGGTTGTGCGTGAGAATGTCGGTGGGTCGAAAAAGAAAAAGAAAAAGGTTGCGTATTCTAAGAATTGGTATACTTTGTCACTCGTTCCGCGTGGGATGTCTCGTGTTGTCCAGTTCAACTTTATTTAGTCGCATGGTTTGGTCTAGGTGTGATTAGTGAAGTTTTTAGTAAGTGGAATGTGTTTAAAGTTAGTAGTGCTGGTTGTTGCATGGGCTCTAAAACCATACGCTCTTTGAAAATTGATTTGTGCGATAAGTGAGATCCCTTCAATTATGGTTGATAGTAACTGTTTTGAAGAGTTAATAAAAAGCTGTCCAACTAAAGTGTTGGACAGGAGTCAAACTTAATAGAACAATACGGAGAGTTTGATTCTGGCTCAGAACGAACGCTGGCGGCGTGGATAAGACATGCAAGTCGAGCGGGGCTCAATAAATAGCAATATTTGGTGAGTCTAGCGGCGGAAGGGTGCGTAACACGTGGGTAATTTGCCCTGTAGATTAGGATAACTCCAAGAAATTGGAGCTAATACTGAATGTAATTTTTGGGCGGCATCGCCTGATTATTAAAGCTGGGGACCGCAAGGCCTGGCGCTATAGGATAATCCCGCGGCCTATCAGCTAGTTGGTGGGGTAAAGGCTCACCAAGGCTAAGACGGGTAGCTGGTCTGAGAGGACGACCAGCCACACTGGAACTGAGACACGGTCCAGACACCTACGGGTGGCAGCAGTCGAGAATTTTTCACAATGGGCGAAAGCCTGATGGAGCGACGCCGCGT
>CAINDV010001332.1 GCA_903847485.1 uncultured Verrucomicrobiota bacterium | reverse complement strand
TTGCTGGGAGCTTTGGCACAGCTTTCGTGAACATACCGGGTGCGATCCGGACGCCACCGGTCCTGGACCAGCTTGAAGATGCCCGACTCAATCGTGGCCAGCGTGTCGCACGCCGGGCAACGCAGCCAGCGCGGGAAAGGAGCCACCGGCACGCCGATGGCCGGCGCGGTCGGGTCACGGTGGTCCTCGTCGAAAGCCATCGGTGGCAGATACAGCTTTTGCAACTGTGGCCCCAGCCGCCGTTGGATGGCGCCGAGCAACCGTTCCTCACCAATCTCCGTGCAGTAGCGGGTATCCCAATCATCAAGCCCGAGAATCAACGCTGACGTGTTCGGGAGGTCGAGCAACGCGCCGACGCCGAACGTGTAAATGAGCTGGCTGGGTCTGAGGTCGCCGAGTTCGTTCATGGTCGGAGTGGATTCAGGGGTTCACACGGAGGCCCGTGGGATTTGGATCGAGGATCAAGTCCACCGTCCCTTCCACGTCGCGCAGGCTGTTGAGGCAGGTGAACAGTTCCCAATCGCCCGGCGCAGGTTGTTTGAGCAAACCCACGACCGCAGGCACGTCGTCCCGGTAGCCCAGCCGGTGGTCCGTCTGATTATGCACCCGGGAGAGCCAGTGATCGCGACGTTCCATGAGCATCTGCCGGACGTTTGCACCCACCGACGGATCACCCAAAGCCTGCACCGCTCGCGCCACGATCCGATCCATCACGCCCGGCATCTCGGGGTCGGCGTCCTTCAACACGCCGGCCTGCGCATTGGCGTTCAGTCGCTGGTCGCGCAATCGCATCAGGGCCACGAGCACGCCGGAAAGCCCGCGCTTGAGGGCGGACGGCGAGAACGGCGTCACTGACAACGCCTCGACGTGCTTGTAGAACGTCTCGTGGTAATGCTCGAACGCCTCGTAGTGCGAGAGGTCACGCGGGCGCGCCCAGTTGAACAGCGTGATCACCAGTCCCGGCCCGGTGCGTGCGCGGCCCACGCGGCTGGTGGCCTGGATGTATTCCGACGTGTTCTTGGGCTGCCCGGCCACGACCATCAGCCCCAACCGCTCAATGTCCACGCCGACGGAAATCATGTTCGTGGCGAGGATGGCATCGAAGGGGCGCGTGGCGGGCTGTTTGCCGGCTTTGCGGTCGGCGTCGCGCTGGGCCTCCTGCGTGGCGTCGAACATCACTTCCAGCCGCTCAAGAATCGTCGGAATGTCCGCCCCCGACTTGCGGGACGTGAGTTCCTCGACGGCCCGGATTCTGCGGACGGCCAGGCCGCGCTGGTCGGCGTAGCGCAAGCGATTGCGGATGTCGTCTTCCACCAACCTGCGGGTGCCCGCCAGTTCGCGGATGGAGTTGAAGTAGCCGGCCAGCGTCATCCACGGATCCGCCAGCTTGTCGTACTTCTCGAAGAGCTTTTGACTGGCGGCCAGCAGTGCCACATAGACACGAATCATGGCTGCGGGATAGCGGCGGCCAAACGCACAGACCCCGAGGTAACGACGCCCAGGATACTGCTCGCCCGCGGAACGCTGGAGGGCGAAGAAGCTGTCTTTGATGGACGTGCCCTGCGGCGGGAACACGTCCAGCTTGCGCACGAAGAGCTTCCGCACCTGGTCCGAGGCGCGCCGAATCGTCGCCGTGGACGCGATAACCTTGGGGCGCACGCGCTGCCCATTAACCGTCCAGGAGCACATTTCGTCCACCGCGGTTTCGTAGAGCGCGACCATCGAGCCAAGCGGGCCGCTGATGAGGTGCAATTCGTCCTGGATAATCAAATCCGGAGGCCGCAACGGGCCATGCGGCTGCCGCTTCGCGCTGGGCTGACCATTCCTTGCGGGATGATTCCCGGTGTCCTCTGCCTCGATTTCAGGCGAGAGGAACCCATGCCGCAGGCACAGGCCGCTGACCTGTCCAAAAAGGTTCTGCGTCTCCCCCTTCCACGGCATCTGGGCAAACTTGTCCACGGTGGCGATGAGCAACGAGGGCGGACGGCGGTAAATGTCTTCGTCCACCACCATGACGGGCAGCCCTTCCTTCGGCGACTTGGCTTCGGAAAACTCGCAACCGCCGTTGGAATCCCCGCAATACGTCACGCACCGCCCGATCTCGCTGGGCGGCTCATAGACCTTCACGTGATGGGGCCGGATTTCGCACCCACACCACGGGCAGGAAACAATCTGGTGCGGCGTGCCACTGAAGCCGGGACGCCCGCCTATGTTCCCCTGACGGAGCGATTCCGCCGCTTGCTTCAGCGTGTTGGGCGTGGCTTTACTCCCGACCCACAGACCGAGCCGGAAAGGCGTCGTGCCCCACTTGCCTGCGTCCGCCTTGCGCAACGTCTCGCAGGCACACAGGAGGGCGGCGGCACGCTGGAACTGTTGGAGCGTCAACAGCCGCAGCGTGTAGCGCATCAGCACCGCGATGCCGTGGTCGCCGGAGCGGCCCTCGATGTCCCCTTGTAGCCGGCGCAACGCCAGCACGTAGGCGGTAAGGCCCAAGTAGGCTTCTGTCTTGCCGCCGCCGGTGGCGAACCAAAGCAAGTCCGCCACCGCGTCCGTCTCGTGGCTGCGGTCGGGATGGTCGAAGCGGGTGATGCTCGGCAGGTTCAGCAGCACGAACGAGAGCTGGAACAAGCGCCAGGTCCGGTTGGCCGGTACGTCCAGCGGGTCCACCGGTGCTCCAGCGGAAAGCTCCTTCTTCCGCACCTTTCGTGAGTATGTGGAATGGACGCGCTGCTGCCACATGGCGTGGTTGGCAAAACGGAACGCCTCTTCCGCCAGCGGGTCAGCTTCGATCAGGTCAATGCCCTCGGCGATGCGCGCCTTCGCCCTTTGGCAGCGATCCAGGGCGCGTTGCGCCGCGCTCTGATGATCGGCCAACCGTTCCGCCGTCTCGCCCAGCTTGCCCGTTTCCCGCGCAATCCAGTTCGCGTACGCCGACTCCATCCGCCGCAGGCTCGCGAGCAACGCCGCCTTCGGCATCTGCGCCAGTTCCTTCATGTCCAGCACCACCCCGGCCAGGTTCGGATCGTCGTCGGGTGTGGGCGGCGTTTGCTGCTCGACTTCCGAGCGTGGCACGAAGGTCGTCTCGATCATCTGGGCGCGCAGCGCGTCCGGCTCCGGCAAGGTGGTGTGAACCGCGACGCCATGCCCGACGGCGAACTCCAACCGGTGCCGATAAAGCATCTCCAGCGTCTCCGTTTCCTCGCGCGTGATGGGGTCCATCTTCGTCAGGTCGTGCTGCCAGTCGCGGCGCTGCACGAAAACCGCCTGCGGCGGCTCGGCGGCGTCGAGCACGCTCACCTTGGGTTGGAACACCCAGGCTTCGTCCTTCCGGGTTTTCACTTCCGGCTCCGTGTTGACGAAGAACACCGTCACCACCCAACCGCGGGGTGTCCGTCGCATCTTGCCTTGCACGATCACCGAGGAGTCGGTGTCGGGCCGCGGTTGCAACGGGCCAAACATCCCGTTCTTCAACGGCACGGCCAGCGGATCGCCGATGAAGGGCGTGCGTTTCCAAGCCCGAGCTTCCGCGCCGGTCTTCTTATTGACCTGCGTGGCGCTTTTGATTTTTTGGTAACGCCCCCATTCAGTCTGAATGAGGATCGCCCTGACCTCACTCTCCACTACGAAGCTCAGCCCTATGGAGTTGGGAAAGAAGGTGGCCCTGGTCGGCGTCGAAGCATCCGTCGCGCCGACTTCGGGATCATCCTGTTGGTCCGTGCCGAGGGCGTCCTGCTCCTCCGCCTCGACCGACGTGGATCGGGGCGCGAGCATCCCGATGAGGTAACGGCCCGTGACACGATCCTCACGTTGGTCGAGTTCCTCCTCCGGCCCACGCTGCGGACCGAGGAGGTCTTTCACGACCATGTCGGTCAACTCATCGCGGATGGCGTGGGGGGTGACCGGAGGCAGAGCGGGCGGCGTGGTTGGAGGGAGGAATGGCATATCAAATCAGATGTATAGCTTGGCTACGCTTGCCTGACCGGGGCGCCGCAGCCGGCACGCCGGGCTGAACAGGCTGAAAGAACCAAGCGTCGCGAGCCGCTGCTGGGGACGCACTCATGAATTCACCCCTTGCAATTCATCGGCAAAGAGCACCCAGCGCTCATCCGGATCAAGCGGAGCCTGGAGTAGGGAGCGATGCTTCTCCAGCGAGGGTTTTCCGGCCAGCGCGGCCAACTCGCGCAGGAATGGCGTGCCAGCTTCATGCCAGTCTCGCGCTTCAACCTCTCCCGCCACCACACGAACTGCGGTGCGCCGCCGCACCCATGTTGGCGGTTCGGGGTGCAAGTTCGCCCCGAGCAGGAGCAAAGTGACATACCCCTCGACGGATTCCCGGCTCCAAGTTGCCGGCACGCAACGAACCGGCTTGCCCATCGTCGCCAACGCCTGCCCAGCCGCCGCATTGACCTTCCCTGAGAAGCGAACCAGCCGGGAGACATCACGCGTTGTGAGCGCGTCGAACACCGCCTGAAACTCGGCGAACTCCCGGCGGCCCGCTAGCAGGGCCGCGATGGTGCCGAGGTCGCCCCCAGGGGCAATGGATACAAGCCGACCGAGCCCATACCGCAATCGTGAAATCAGCCACTTCTGCTGCATTTTCTCCGCTTTCGCGTAGGCTTCCCACGCTTCGTCGAAGTCCTTGCGATAAATGGCCCCTGCCGTACGGACTTCCCCGACGAGCCGTTGCACTGACAATCCGCGGACCATCCGCCGAAACTCTAACTTCTCAGCGCGACGAACGAAACGCGCTCCGTAACCAGACTCCTCTATCGCGGACGCGTAGCGAGGGAGCGGAATCCTCACGCCCTCATCACGAAATGCTCGTGCGAGTTCCGCCTCACTGCCCGGGTTTAAGATGAGAAAACACTTGATCTGGTCCACAAGGCGCATCCACCCAACATCCGTGCCAGACTCATCCATGCCGGAGTAGTCCCCGCCTTGGTGTGGAGCACCCCGGATCCATTCGCGGGCACTCAGATGGCAGAACTTCTTCGGGTTTAATTCCAGTCCAAGCCGTTTCAGCCGTTCCCGGACGAACGCCAGCGCAATTTTCTGCTCTTGGGCTGGAATGACCAAGGCAATGTCATCCACATAGCGGAAGAACCGGCCGGGAAATCGCGTGCGCATCTGATCGTCGAAGCCCGCCAACACCAAGTTCCCCAGCATGTGGCTGAACATCGGACCGACCAGCAAGCCTTCCCCGACCTCCTGGGACACCTCCAACAGATGCTCCCCCAAACGGCGAAACTCGGCCTCCAACCCGGACGTGCAACATGCGTCCTGCCACGCACGCTTTGCCAGCGCATATTTCACCGAGGGATAGAACCGCTTGATGTCCGCGTAGATTACGATGTCCGTCGAACACCGCCGGCACGCCTTGCCGATGGCCTCATGGCGGGCAGCGAACAGTTTGAAGTAGGGGACGAATACGCCCTCCGTGGAATACGGCGGTGCCAGGTGGTAGCTGAAGACATCCTCAGCCGGCGAAAACCGTCCGCCTTGCTCCGCACAGGCACGCAGCAGCGCGGATTCAGCCAGCGCCTCGTTCGCACCAGGGAAGTGGAGGGCACGGTAGATCAGCGAGCCGTTCTCGCGAGTTTCCTTGTATTGCCGGCAAGTCAGGTAGCTTGGTTCATCCTGCCTGCGAAGCACCTCCGGCGCGATTTCCCTGGCCCACCGGTCCCCTTGGGTGGCCGTCGCCGAAAGGCAATAACGGAGCCCCAGATAGGTCAGCGGGCTGACACGCCGATACTCGTTGAGCGCCCGGAGTCCAAGGCGGGAGTAGTTCACGCGGACCTCCTGCTTGGTGCGAGATGCATTGCTGCGGCGCTCACTGTGAACGAACCATGCTGCTGGATTGGATGCTGCACCGCGCACTGCCCGGCGCGAGGTTTGTCGCCCCACGACTGACGCATCTTTAGCACTTTCGGGAATACCTCTTTGGACAGGCCCGGAAACAGCTTCTGCGTCGCCGCTGTTGTGCGGGGTTCCACCCACAACACGTCGGCTCCTTGGACTCCAGCGTGCCGTAGGATTTCGCGCAACTGCTCCCGGCACTCCTTGACCTTCTGGCTGAGAAAACCTGAGAAATTGGCCGCCAGCACTGCGGTTGCCGCCCGAGCCGGGCACAACTTGCCCCACCGTGCCAGCAGCGCTGTCGTCTGCTCCGCATCCTCGATGTCCCAGCGCTGAACTACAGGCCGGAACTGGATGCCGTACTCCTCCAGGCGCGGGGTAAGCTTTCGGTAGAGCCGCCTTTGTATGCGAAGCGCGGGCTCCGACAGGTCGCCGCCGAGCACCGTGACCCGCAGCGGTTGGCGCGGCAACCGGTCTTGCTGGCGCAAGTCAGCCGCCAAGCAAAGCAGTGTGGCACTGGCCGCGCCGGCTCCGCAAGGGAGGTCCAGCAAGTGGAGCCTGCCGCCAGAGAACAGCCGCACGAAGAGATCCCGGCTCGTCCGAAACACTGCCAGCGGATCGAGCGCAACGAACGCCAGCCGGGCACATGAGCCGCTGAAACTCCGAGCGAAATGGGCGCGCGTCTCCTCCTCCGTGATGCCGCCCTGTGGTCCTTCATTGCATGGGGTCGTCTCCAAAGCTGCGGGCAAGAGCCGCAGTTCCTGGAGAACCTCCCGATAAACCTCGGCAAGCAGCCAGGGCAGGCACAGTTGCCCGCTGGTCTCCGGCGCTTTGCCAGAATTCAGCCAGAGGGTATCCGGCAGGACCGCTGAAGTGATGAAGGGGGGCCGCATCGTGGTTCCAGATCAGTTTCGCGAAGAGAGGGCGAGGAGGCGGTCGAGGACGGTGCGGCGGGCGGACTCGCTGAGGGTGTAGCGCTCGCCGTGCTTGGTGGCGTGGAAGCCGTGGCCCGAGGCCAGACCGGTCCAGCTGAAGTTGTATCTTGCCATGCTCAGCGATATCTGTGCCAGCCCAGCGGAGTCGCTTCCAGGACGTGTCGTGAGACCGCACCGTGCTTTGGCATCGCCTTCAGGCCCGCTTCGTTTCGACCGCGTTGAGTTCATTCTGAGCATCCTCAGTTGGCCAACTTCTCTAGTTCTTCCGGGATCTCGGGCATCCTGATAGTCCGGCTCCGATTCCACTGGCTGCGTGTGCGGCCAAGTATGCTCTCCGGCGATTCCAAGTAACGAAACAACCAGCCTTCGCTCTTGGGGGCTGATTCAAACCCGATTCGACTGTAACACCGTACCAGCTTGCCGCGCCCCCTTTCGAACTTCGCTCTGAATTCTGGTGAAGCCATAGGATCAAGCGCCCCGCTACACTGCAGCGGGAACGGCTTCAAGACGGCCACCTCGCAGCTCCGGCAGAGCAAGACCAGCACGGAGGCCAACACGAGGTTGCCCAAACCTCGGCCTCGATGCGGCTTCAAAATGCGCAGCCTCTCCAGATGAAGAAGATCGCTGTCGCCCAATTGAGCATATTCATCCAGGCACTTGCCCTCCATGAGCAGCTCACCGTAGCAATCCCCCAGCCCAGAACTGTGACTATCCATCGCATAGGCAAGAGGCTCTTCTCCGGGTTCAGCGAGGTGGACAATTGCACCAGTGAACACGCCTACGACCTCCTGCTGCCCGAATAACAGGGTGCCGAACAGGTCAGAAATGCCTGAAAAGTCGCCGTTCCGCCGAATCAGAAGACGGAACGAATAGCCGTCCGCGATGGCCGTTTCATAACAGCGAGGCCTGGCTCGTGAGGTGGTGTTGCTCATCGCTTAGCCAAAAAGCTCCAGTTGCGGTGGTTTGATCAACTCGCCTTGGGCGGGAGCGGCCGGATTGGGCGAGGCGGCTTTGGACTTGGATTGGGCCTTGCCCTTCTTCGCGGCTTTGTCATGCAGGCCGGCTTTGACTTCTTCGGCGAAGCGCTGGTGGTTGAGGGCGAGGAGGCGGTCGAGGACGGTGCGGCGGACGGGCTCGCTCAACGTGTAGCGCTCGCCTTGCTTGGTGGCGTGGAAGCCGTGGCCCAAGGCCAGAGCACTCCAATCGCTGGCCCTCAACCCTATTTGCGCGGCTAGGGTAGTCATGTGGATGGTACGGCAGACGGTTTCTCAACACCATTTGGCAGTTTGTCTGAAGGCTCGTCCGGGCAAGCCTCTTGGGCGATTTCCAGCAGCACCTTGAGCTTTGCTTCCAGGTCGGTGGCGATCTGGCCTGAGCGGATGGCCTCGAACGCCTCTGGCCCCCAGTTCGTGTAGGGGTGTTCCCAGTAGGCCCAAACCAACCAATAGTCGTTCCTCTTGCCAGTTCCAAATCGCTTCGCAAATGCAGCGCGCACTTCGGCTGCACATGTGACGGGCTGTTTGATCGGATCAATGGCAGCGAATCCAAAGAAGAAGTCTCCAAAGCCTTTTTTCTCGAAACCGATGCCAATCCGAACATTGGCTCGCTCCAGGCGCGGAACTGAAAACCAACGCCAACAATCCGCCTCATGGAGGGCTTTCCCGGCAGGTTGCGGCGTCAGTCCGGCGGCCTTTGCGTATTTGTCCAGTTGTGCTTCAAACCGGCCGATCAAGTCCGCGCGCACCGCCTCATATTGGGCATGGAGCTTGAAGAAGGCAGCCAGGCTTGCCTGGTCCTTGAGAATCTCACTACACAATTCGCTATTCATACGTGTGGCGGTGCTCTGGTTAGTCAAGTCTTCGACCAAGTGGATATATTGCGAAAGGGTTTCGCGGACGCGTGGCTGGCAGGCAGCTTCTTTGCGGCAGTTCCGCAGCCAGACCAGAATGTGTTCGGCATAGGAGATGCGCCGGCACTGGATGCGATCCAAGTCGGCTTGCGTGCGGTTGCTCGGTAGCCGCCCGTCCCGCGTCAGATAGAAAAGGTGCGCGTTCTGGTCGTAATCCCAGTAGCGCTCCATCTGGTTCTCCTGATCCGAGGCGTAAATCTTGTTTTCGATGAACAGTCTCCTTCCCCGTCCATCCGTCACCACGATGTCAATGCGACCGCCCGATCGCTCGGTGACCTCGCCGATGTGGTATTCCAAGTCCACCTTGGCGGTTGGTGACTCTGCGTCGAACCCTTTGATGCCGAACTGGTCCAGAAACAGCCGCAGGAAGGCCGCCCCCTGGCCGTGGCTACCCTTTGGATTCAGCAAGTCGCCGAGGATCGGGGAATGCGTCTTCACTTCGAGATGGCCGATCCTCAGGATGTGGAAAATGTTGAAATGCTCGCCAGTCGCCCGCGCCAAAGCCTCGGTGTGCCATTGGTGAGCCTCGGTGAACCTCAACAACTCCAGGACGCGGGGGCTGATCAAGGTCGTGCTCATGGAAACAAATCCTCCTGCGGCGGCGGGAGCAAATCCGGCTGGGGCGGGGTGCCGGGGATGGCTTTGGGCTTCCGGGCTTTGGCCTCTTTGGCGCCTTTGTCATGCAGGCCGGCTTTGACTTCTTCGGCGTGGCGCTGGTGGTTGAGGGCGAGGAGGCGGTCGAGGACGGTGCGGCGGGCGGGCTCGCTGAGGGTGTGGCGCTCGCCTTGCTTGGTGGCGTGGAAGCCGTGGCCCCAGTCCAAAGCGCTCCAGCCGTAGGCGGCTACGCCATTAACGCCTTTTGGCGGCCCATTCCGTGGCCGGGTTTGGCCGGGTTTGGCCGCATTGCACGATCCGAAATCAGCGAGGCAATTTATCAAAAGTGAATCAACCCCTTGATTTGCAGGCAAAACGAGCGTGCCAACGAATCGAAATCGAAAGCAGCACATAGGCGTTCATTCTGGCCGGGTTTGGCCGGGTTTGGCCGGTTGCCACGCTTTCGGCGTGCGCCGGAACACTGTGGCTGGGCCTTCGCCTTCGCGCTCCAGCCACCCATCATCCACGAGGTCGCCGAGGTCACGCCGCCCCTGGCGCTCGCTCACCCTCAGCCGCTCACAATACTCTGGCAGACGGATCACTTCCCCGAGTTCCAACTCGCCCAGAATCTTCTGCTCCCGAAGATTGAGCCTGATCGCTCCTTTCTTTGCTCTAGCATAAAACGTCAGCGTCACGCCGGTTTCATCCGCTTTCCACTGTGGAGCAGGCAACCCAGCGTCTTTGCAGGCGGCGACAACCTTTTGCGTGCCGCGACCAATCCGCTCCATGAGGCCGTGCAAAAAGAAAACCTGTGCAATGTCCGGGTTGCGCGGCATGGACGGATGCTCCTTCGTCAAATCGCCGATCTTCAAACCCGGCGGCAGCGAGCCTGAATTCCAAATGACCAATTTCCCGGGATACACATCCACGGAAATGCCACCGCTGAAATTAGCATAGTCGCGATGAACAAATGCGTTCACCAAACCCTCGCGCAATGCCGCTTCGGGATAAGCCGGTCGGTCGGTGCGCTGCAACCCCTCCCTGAAGGTGGACGACACCGGCAGATGCTGTCGGAGCATCGCAAACACTTCGTCCAACATGAGCAATGCCGAGCCTTCAAACTGTCGGTTGTCCGGCAAGTCGCCACCCTTGTCCGTCGCATACACCGTGACTCGCACCCGCACTTGCGGGAATTGTTGCGCCGGATTGTCTCCAAATAGAACCTCCGCCGCATTCGTAATCATGCCGTCCCGGAACAAGCTCAATGCAGTTAGGATGCTTTTTGAATTATCCCCCAGCGAGAGATTACGCTGCGCACGGGCGCGACGAGCGACGCCAAAAATCACGCCTTCCGCCAGTCGGTTCAATCCTGCTCCGGGGATCAACCGCCGCTCCCACCGCTCTGTTTCGCGAAAGCCGCCTTCCACCAACGCCCGAATTTCATCCGGGCTGGCAGCCGCCGTGGTTGCATCCTTGCGCAGGTAAATCGTGCCGTCCACCGTGTAAGGTCGATCACGGCCAGCGGGCACGTCCACCATGCAATAGCCTGCGCCTTCACGCTCAATCGGCGTCACGGACCAGAGCGCCGGAGGATGCAGCTTTTCCCGGAGTTCCGATTCGATGGCCTTGACCTGCGCCGCCACGGGTTGCGCCCCCGACTCCACCAGCACCGTGCCCCCTTCCGAGTTCAGAAACGCGCACACCGCATGGGCAACCTCCGGTCGTGCTGCGCCCACTGGCAGATGCTCGAAATGCCGCGACTCCATCCGCCGCAACAACGAAGTCAATTCCTGATCCAGGCTCACGACTTGCCTCCCTTCTTCGGTTGCTCACGGGCGGTGAGCGCGGCCAGCGGTTGGTCTTTGATGAACTGGACGGCATCTGCGTAACGCAGGAACTGCGCGACGACAAAGATGTTTGCATCCTGTGGCGTGGCGTATGGTTGTGCCCAGTTGCCGCGCCGGTCGCGCAGCTTCTTTTCTGCCTGAATCACTTCATCATAAACATCAATGACTCGCAGATCATCCACCAATTTCTTCCCGGTGAGTTTCAAACCCACGCGCTTCGCAGACGTCTTGAAACCCAAATCGCCGAGCAGGCTGCGGGCGAAAATCAAATCGTGATGCGCCAAAAACCAGCGGGGTTTTTCCAGTTTCAACGCCCGCGTGATCTCCTGATGCGTGATGGAAGGGCCACCGCTCTCGTTATCTTTGCCGCTGCCGTAGCGCGTGGTGAGAATGCCCAGAAACAAATCGCACGCCTCCACCGCCGCGAGGCAGTTCTCGAAATTCGACTTCTGAGAATTCACCGGGATCGTGCCCTTGTGCGACATCCAGACGGTGAACCCGGCCCCGTTGAGGATGCCGAAAACTTGCTCCAGCAGTTCCTCAATCCCGTAAACGGGGGAGGATACCATGATGACTGGCTTGCGCTTCGGCTGTATTGACGGGCTCATGCTCAAGTGGATTGAAACAAATCTCCCTGCGGCGGTGCAATCAATTCCCCCTGCGCCGCCAGCCCGGCGGCTGATTTGCCCGCCCCGCGCTTCCCGCTTCCCGCTCCCCGCTTCTTCTCATGCAGGCCGGCTTTGACTTCTTCGGCGTAGCGCTGGTGGTTGAGGGCGAGGAGGCGGTCGAGGACGGTGCGGCGGGCGGGCTCGCTCAACGTGTAGCGCTCGCCTTGCTTGGTGGCGTGGAAGCCGTGGCCCAAGTCCAAATCGCTCCAGCCGTAGGCGGCGGCCACGGCCTGATCCATCTCCTCGTGCAACGCCCGCAGCCGCGCGATGTCCGCC
>CAINDV010001331.1 GCA_903847485.1 uncultured Verrucomicrobiota bacterium | reverse complement strand
GCCGCCGGGCGAGTCGTCCTGCTTTCGCCTGCTCAGCCACGTCCCGCCGCGCCAACTCGAAGCGGCCCTGCTGGCCGGGCAAGACCAGGTCTTGGGCCAGCGCGATCCGGCGGGCGACCGGGTGGCGGTGGACGGTAAGGAATGGCTCAGCCGCCCGGGCCGCCAAGTCGTCAGCGCCTACTCGGTGCGCGACGCGCCGTTGGTTGGGTTCCGAACCCGTGGCCGAAAAGTCCAGCGAGATTCCCGCCGCCCAGGAACGGCGGCGGCGGGCGGATCGCGAAGGCGCGTTAGTCACCGCCGATGCGCTGCACCCCCAGACCGAGACGGCGCGGACCATCGGGCCAGAGCGGGGGGCCGACAGCAGCAACCAGAGCGGAAAGCCGAAAGCCGAAAGCAGAAATTGGCTGACAGAAGGGCATCGCGGCCAACGGGCAACAACTCTACCAGAGTCTGGCGCACGCTTTCCCCCCATAGGCGCTAACTTTGCAGTATCTGGCCCAGGATTCCTTGTGTTTTGACAAACCCAAATTCCGTAATGCCGGGCAATAAACTCACTTCCATTGGCAAATCCAGTTTTCGGTTTGCGTTAGGTTAGCGCCTATGCGCTTTCCCCCCTCGGCCAAGGTGGCGGCCGTCCAGACCTGTGGACCTAGAAAGAGCAGTTGAGCCGCAAAAGAACGCAGAGAAACAACCATGCTTATCCGGTTACTTCCCAAACAGGAATTCTATGCACGAGTTTCCCTTTGTTTGTGACAGAACTGATGCCGAAGTTTTCGATTTTGGGAAACAACCGGGTAAGCATGGAATCAACTATTTACAGGTGACAGCCAGATCTCCCATCAGGTGTGTCTAAGATTATGCGCAAACTGTTCTCTGTGTGTTCTCTGTATTCTGGGTGGTTAATCAACTGCTCTTTCTAGGGTGAAAGCAATCGCCGTCGCACCGGGGCGCGCTGCCTGATGCCCTTCGACACCACGGCGGCGGCCGTGGCGTTCCCCTTTGTGGAACAGGCGGCCCGGCTGACGCGCTGCTGCGACAGTCAGCAACACCCCGCCCAGGAAATCGTCACCGAGTATCTGCTGTGTTCCCGGCCCGCCGCCGCGCTGGCGGGCGCGCCGTTGCTGCAAGCCGACCGGGCTTACTGGGGTATCGAAACGGGCCGGCACCTGCGGTTGGACGTCACCGCGGGCGAAGATCGCAGCCGCGTGCGCCACCGCACCTCCGCGCTGAACCGGGCGATGCGGCGGCGGGCGGTCATCAGCGTTGCGGTGCGTTGGATCCGCAGATGTCCCACCCCGCGCCAAGCGCCCCGGAGCGGTGTTATTGACCGGAGGTCGGGCAAACAGTCACAAAAGGCCTTCTCGCTCGTAACCGTCTGTCATTCCTCAGCGTTATCGCATCCGTGAATCAGCCATAGCCGCCCGCAGAGCAGCCACAATTCCAGTTGCATGCGGATGGCGCTCGGCGGTATTGCTCGCACGACGATGCGGCGGGAAGCCGCTGAATGACGAAACCAAGCAAAGGAAGAAACAACGAATGAAGACGAAGGAAAACGGGTTCATCCGAGAAGTATGTTCCTGGCCCGATCAGGCACCGGGCAGCAGGCCGGGGGACTGGCTCGGGCCGGAGCGACGCGTGGAGCAGAAGGAGCGCACGGCCACGCCTGCCCGCACTTAGAGCGTGTATGACAACGCCTGGCGTGGTAGGGCGAGGCTTCTGCTGAGCCTCAACGACAGCGGTAATGAGCCTACCGGACAGCTCGGCAGGAGCCTCGCCCTACCACGTCAGGCGTTGTCATACACGCGCTTAGAACGGCGGTTGAAGTCAAGGGGCGGCAAAGCGGCTGGTTGCGTTAGTGCTGTCTCGGCCGGTAGGAGGTAAGGTTCAAGCCGGTGGCCAAGGCGCCAAGGCCACGGGCGCTGGGATCAATACCCGCCACCGTCGTAAGTCTCCTGGAGACTATTGGCGTCCGGCTCGGCCACGGACAGTGGCTCGGACGTGTCGGCGCTGAGTTGGGCGGAGGCCTGGTTCTTGGTGAGGTCGGGTTCGTCCTCGATTTCCTGTTGGCGGCGCACCAATTCCGACAACCGCTCGGCATACCCGAACGGCGTATTCACTTGGGCCTGGTTGTCGGCGAGGCGTTTGCGCGCGTCGGCGATCCCGCGCATCAGGTTCTCAACGATTTTATCAAGGTGTTGGATCGTATGCTCAAGAGAACGGATGGTGCCGTGAGCGGTGTCGGTGACTTTCGCGGTGTAAGTGGTCGCGCCTTTCAGAACGATCTCCGGCCCCTGCATGAAGTTATC
>CAINDV010001330.1 GCA_903847485.1 uncultured Verrucomicrobiota bacterium | reverse complement strand
TGGCGAACGTGGGCGGATTCAGCGTGAACCCGCTCAGCGGCAGTTCAGGCGTCGGAGGCGTCACGGTTACCGTGCCCGTGCCGGTGAAGTAGGTCGGGGCGGTACCCGCACCATAGACGCCGGGAGCCTTTACAACTCCGCAGTTGCCTTTGGCTCGTAGTTCCACTCGCTCGGCCTACTGGGGACTTCAACCCCACAGGCTCTAAGTCATGTCCGGCGTACCAAAAAAGAGGGCCGGGTCTCGCGACCCGGCCCTGTGAGCAAACTGCTATTTCAACAATCGCGGCCTAGGGCACGACCTTCAGGATGAAGAACGCTTGCGCGCCTCCACCGGTGCCGGTGAAGGAAAACGAGGTGCCCGTTTGCGAAGCCCCATCCTGGGTCCAACCCACCCCCGCCAGCGGGGCGTTCACCGCCGTGCTCCGGAAGAGGCCCACCTTCGCGCTCGCGCTGGTGGCTCCCGCGATGGTGAACTTCCCGCTCAGATCCGGACCTGTGATGCCCGTAATCAGCACGGTCGGCACCGCATCTCTAATCTGAAAACCGAACGGGCCGACGTGATTGAAACCAGTGGGACCCTTGCCCCACGTCTGAGTCGTGAACGAAGAACCCGTCACCCCTGTGTAAACGATGTAGTTGCCGGGAGTGGCCTCGTCAACCATCTCGGTGAACGTACCGTTAAAGGCTCCCGGCTGGACGGTGAAAGCCCGCTCGGTGCCGCCGTTGAACACGATTGATCCCGTGCCATCACCGTATTGTGCCTGACTGGCACCCATGTAAAAGATCACATCGTAAGCGGCGAAGGGAATATTCGTCACCTGCATGTCGAACAAATTCGATCCGTCCCCAGGATCCAGAGTGGAGTTGACGTGACCATCCATCATGTTTCCGTTGCCGTCACCCAGCAACGTGGTGCGCGGGCCGTCATAGGTCCAGCCATTGCGGCAATCATTGAAGATGAATGTCGCCGTGGACCCGCGCGTGCTTGTCAATGTTACCGGGGCCAGCGGCGCCGCCGGAGCCCAAGGCACCAAAAAGTTCCGCCAGCCGGTCGCATACCAGTCACCGAGACCGGCGGGCATACTCGGACCCAGCAGCAGGTTGGCCTTCTGTTCGTCCGTGGTCAACCCGCCGTATGGCCAGTCTGGACCGACATAGAAATTGATGCCGAAGATATTGCCCACCACTGCGACGGTCAGGGTTCCGTTCACCAGCGCGGTGAAACTGTAGTTGGCCGCAGCCAGGCTGCCCACCGCGCAAGTGATGTCGTAGGTCCCGACCGCCGATGAACGGACCGCGGTGGTGGTCAGGGTCGGCGTGCCGGTCACCCCCGACGTGGCGAGGGTTTCACCATTCTGGTAACCGAACAACTGATAGGGGAGCGGATCCGGGTTGGCGGTATTCGGGGCGCGGAGCACGTTCAACGCTTTCACCGTCACTTCCGCCTTGTTCACCACTTGCGTCAGGACGTCTGAGGTGCTCGCAACATTAAGCCCGTAGCCGCTGTAAGCCGCGGTGAGATCATGGGTTCCCGCGCCAAGCCTGGAGGTGCTGAACTGGGCCTCGCCCGTGCCGGTATTTACCGCCACCGGGCTGCCCAAGGCAGAGGCACCATCGTAGAACTGCACCGTGCCGCCCGCGGGTGGCGGCGCAACCGTGGCGGTTAAGGTCACATTCTGCCCATAGGTCGAGGGATTGGCAGACGAGGCGAGCGTGGTGGTGGTCGGGATGGCGGCTGCCACCGTGAAGGTGTTCGTCACGGAAGTGGCCGTCCCGGGAGGATTGTCGGTGTTGACGACCGTGGCATAAATCTCGTAGCTCCCGGCGGGCAAGGTCCCCAGGACCGCCGTAAACGGCGAAGTCGTGTTAGTCGAAACCGTATCGACAGTCGGGCCAGCCGGGGCGATAGGCGTCGTGTGGAACGTGACGGTGTCGGTGAAGGCGCCAGGCTCCTGCACGTTGGCGGTGGCGGTGATGGATGTGCCGGTCAGGTACCCCTGCGCGGCGGCCGGACTGATGAGCACCACGCCCAAGGCGGTGACGTAATATTCCACGGTGATTGTTCCCGAAAATGCGGCCTGACTGTAGTCGTTACCGACAGACAATTGAACGGTGCCAAGATCAATGTCACCAAGACTTGACCAATCGGCAGCGGTTATCGTGTCGTTAACTACAGTGCCTATGGCGGCGTTTTGGCCGTTGGCCCAACCTGTTCCATTGCCATCGGTCAGCGCCAGGGCAACGGTGCCGATCGTCCCGTAGCCGCCGACTTGCAGAAGGGCGGCAGTGCCGGGAGCCTCCGGCGAGGGATCAATGTAAGCACAGAGGTCTGATGCCCAGTCATCAGTAGCCCCACCAGCGACGCTCTCAAGGATCGCATTGACTGAAACCGACCTCAAAATCGAGCCGGTGGGCAGGTTTCCCTTGGTGATCCAAGGCAATAAACCGCCAATGCCAGACTGTATTGTCGTGGGGCTCGCCCTGGTTCCGAGATTGTGGTATTGGTAACGATCAACGGCAGCAGGGTGACCGTCACGGTATAGTCATGCTGGGTGAGTGTATCCGAGGAGGTAACGACGTAGTGCACCGGACTGGTGAAGTCCTGGGGGGAGCCGGAAGCTTTAGGGCACGTTGCACCCAAGGTCTTCGTGTAAGTGGGCGCGAGGGTCTTCACATCCGTCCCATGCGGCAGGGTCCACGTGATGGTGCTCAAGCTCTGGTCAATAACGGCTGGAAGGCCCGGGAGACCGAAGGCCACGATGTCCGCGGCCGGCGGAGGAATGGTCACCGGCGCAAAGGCCGCGACCGAGAGTGCCCGGCGACTGGTCCCGGTCGATGTCCAGGAGTCTGTGACCGCGCCAGGGGGCGTCGTGAGTCGCGTTTCGCGGGTGCTGCCGGCCGCCGCGTGGTTGACTCCCGGTTCGCTCCACCGCAGTATCTGGCTGGGATCGACAGGAGTAAAGGCGGTCCCTACCGTCGAGTTGTTGACGACGTCCACGAGCCACGCGCCATCGGTCAACGGGGTAATCGAAGCCGAATAGGTGCTGCCACCCACATCCTCCGCGTTGTAGTTGGTCACGGCCTCGGGCGGGCCCTGGACGGCGCCAAACAGTGAGACCGCCGCCGCCACGAGGCCGCCGCTGACATTCCCCGAAAGGGTGATGGTGATTGTGCTCGAGCCCACGGCGGGCGCCGGCAAGTACCAAAGATCGGTTGCGTTGTAAGTGGCGCCACCGCCATTGTTGGCGGTGCGGGCGCCTGGCACCTGTGTAAGCGCTTGTGCGCCAAATGTCACGTTGGTGACCGTCCTGTCCTGATTGCTTTCCGTCGTGACGGCAACCACCAGCATGCGGTTCGCGCCCGTACCCACCGAGTGCGACCATGAATAGATATTTGTGCCGCCGCCCAGACTTAAGGTGGTGGCTCCATCGAGCGTGATGACCGCCCGGGTTGCCGGGGCGAAGGCCAGCACGGCCGCGAGAGCTGCGGGGAAACGCATGTCGCCGAGCCGGTGAAGCCACCGGACGATCCGGGGACAGTTGCTTCCCGCGGGGTACTCCTTTCGGTTAAGTGCTGCGCTTAGGTCTGTGAGTTGATGGATCTTTTTCATATTACTCTAACTTTCACTATCTGACGCTTGCGCGTCTCTGGTTACTTGCCAAGCCGGCTTTTGAGCGGTGGAATGCCGCGTCACGACGCCCCGCCGAGCACGTTCGCGCCCGGCAGGACCGCCCTGACACCTTTGCACCCCGGCACGCCGATAATCCGCGACCCCGCGCCTCATGTCAACTGTTTTTTTGTCTATTTTGTCGTCTCTGCTTTTCGTTCTAATGGCAGCTTTGGCACTATTCGGGCGCACATCTGGTTTTGGACAGTTTCGTGTCCGCCCCGGAGGGACGTTCCAGATTAGCCCGAACTCCGAAATAGGACGGGGAGCGCGCCCGCCGCGGGCGCTGTTTTCCGCGCCCTCGCGGAAAACTCCGGTCGCGTGAAACTGTGCCGCCGCTGTCAATCAGTCGTGGGTGCAAGAGGCTGGCTGCGAGGGCGCGGCTCCTGCCGAGCCTTGCGGAACCAGCGCGCGGCGGCGCGGTCGAGGCTCGGCAGAAGGCTCGCCCCACCACGGCCGGAATTTTCAAACAGACTCTTAGCCTTGGAGCGCCGCTGTAAGTTGAGCCGCGGCATAGTGACGCCTTAGCCCAAGGTAGGCGCACTCCACTTCATACCATGCGCCTCGGCCACGGCTTGGCAGGTAAGTTGGCCACCTATCACGTTGATCCCGCCCAACAGTGCGGGTTGGCGTTCGCAGGCTTCCTTCAGGCCGGCATCCGCCAAGAGTTCGAGATGCCGGTAAGTAGCATTGGTCAGTGCCTGGGTCGCCGTGCGGGCGTAGGCGGCGGGCATGTTCGCCACGCAGTAATGGATCACCCCTTCTTCGACATAGATCGGATCCCGGTGCGTCGTGGGCCGTGCCGTCTCCGCGCAGCCGCCTTGGTCAATCGCAATGTCCACCAGCACGCTGCCCGGTCGCATCCGGCGGAGCATCTCCCGCGTAATGAGCCGGGGTGCCCGCGCCCCAGGCACCAGCACCGCCCCTACGAGTAAGTCCACGCCGGGCAGCAGATCCATGAGGTGCGCCTCGTTTGAGTAGAGTGTGTGGCCCGTGTGTAACGTGATGTCGAGGAAGCGCATCTGCTCAATGTCCACCTCCAAGATAGTCACGTCCGCGCCCAGGCCGATAGCCATGCGCGCCGCATTGATGCCGGAGACGCCGCCGCCGAGCACCACGACCTTGCCCGGCAACACACCCGGCACGCCGCCCAGCAACGTCCCGCTCGCGCCGAAGTGTTTGGATAGGAAATAGCCACCGACGAGAATGCTCATTCGCCCAGCGATTTCGCTCATCGGCTCCAGCAATGGCAGCCGCCGGTTGACCTCGATGGTTTCGTAGGCGATGCCGGTGACGCCGGTCGCCAGCAAACCTTCGGTGAGTGTCCGGTTCGCGGCTAAGTGCAGATAGGTGAAAAGTATCTGTCCGGGCCGCAGCAGCGGCAGTTCCGGCGGCAGCGGTTCCTTCACCTTTACGATGAGATCGGCCTGCACAAACACCGCGGCGTGCTCCGTCACAAGCTTCGCGCCGGCAGCGACGTAATCCGCGTCGGGAAAGCCCGCGCCCGCGCCGGCATTGGTTTCCACGACCACTTGATGGCCGCGCTTGATAAGCTGATAGGCCGCCGACGGGAGTAACGCGACGCGGAACTCTTGTTCTTTGATTTCTTTGGGAATGCCGATGATCATAGTAGGAGTTAGGAGTTAGGAGTTAGTGAAGAAGTCCGAAGGAAGCCCGAAATCCGAAATCTGAAAAGCCGGCCGGTGGGTAATCCGGGAACGTGCTCTCCGCCGCCGATGGTAGGGCGACCCTCCGGCGGAGGCGCAGCCAAACCCAGCAGTTTTCATTTTGGCTTGAAGTGCGGACATTCTTGTCCGCTTGGGGGGACCGTCCGCCCAAGCCTAGAAGGGCCACCAACCCACCAAGCGGACAGAAATGTCCGCGCCCCAAGCCAAATTGAGCAGGCCAAGCGCCTTGGGGCGCGTGGCAGGGCCGATGAACCTGTTTCCATTTATCCCTGCGCTCCGGCGATTTGTGGATGAGTTCATTGTAAGAACTGCTGGCGGCTCCGGCATGGGCATTGACTTTGCCGCCAAACCGAAGATCATTTTACCCACATTATGAAATACGGCCTCAACATCCCTTCAGCGGGCGCGCTAGACTTTCTGTCCTTGGGCGCCCTCGTTCATCGCCTTGACCCCGGCCTCATCCCGTTCCGCAAGGCGACTCACTGTGACATTCACGTCAGCGGCGGCGAGTTCAACGTCGCCGCCAACCTGGCCGACTGCTTCCGCCTGAAAACCGGCGTCGCCACGGCCATGGTGGATTATCCTATCGGCGAACTTATCGCCGAGCGTGTCCGCGCCATGGGCGTGAAGCCCCTCTACAAGCACTTTAAGCACGACGGCGTCCACGGCCCGAACTTGGCGACAGTCTATAGCGACCGCGGCCAAGGCGTGCGTGCCCCGGTCGTCTTCTATAACCGCTGCAACGAGGCGGCGGCGCAACTCAAGCCGGGCGACTTCAACTGGCAGGAAATCTTTGCCAGTGGCGTGCGGTGGTTCCATAGCGGTGGCATCTTCGCCGCACTGTCACCCACGACAGCCGAAGTCATCATCGAAGCCATGCAGGCCGCCAAAGCCGCGGGGGCGATTACTTCCTTCGATCTCAACTACCGCGCCAAGCTTTGGAACATCTCCGGCGGTCACGACCGCGCCGTGGCCATCCTCGATCGCATTGTCAAAAACGTGGACGTGCTCGTCGGCAACGAAGAGGACTTACAGCTTGGCTTGGGCATCCCCGGCCCGGAAGTCGCCGCCAAGAGTAAGCTCGATTCCAGTGCCTTCGTCAGCATGATGGCCAACGTGACTAAGAAACATCCGCAAATCCGAATCGTAGCTACCACCTTGCGCGAAGTACACTCCACTAATCGCCACAGTTGGGGCGCGGTGGCTTGGATGGAGGGCCAGACGCATGTCTCGCCGACCTGCGAACTCGACGTTTTGGATCGGGTGGGCGGCGGCGACGGTTACGCGGCGGGCTTCTTCTACGGACTGCTCAACGGCGACACTCCGCAGGAAGCGGTGAATCTCGGCTGGGCGCACGGCGCGTTGCTGACGACTTTCCCCGGCGACACTACCATGGCGACCGTCGAACAAGTGAAAGCCCTCGCCCAAGGCGGCTCCGCGCGCATTCAGCGCTGAGCTGCCGGCCCCGGCAGTTTTGAACTTATGAAGATCACGCTGTTAGGAATCGTTGCCCTCGGCCTCGTAGCGGTTGGCTGTTCGACCACGCACCTGCCCAAAGGGGCGCGCTTGGTTGGCGGCGGCCTGAAGGTTAGTTACGAGGCTCCCACTGACGGCACGGCTATCCTCATCGAACGGACCTCTGGCAGGATTGTGGCCACGGAGTCTTTGCAAGAGGGAAGAGATTTCGAATTCGGCCCCAACCAGTCAGGGTGCAGCGCGGTCATCTTTAGCATGTTCGCGGCGACCAATGCTCAGGACACGGGCGAGTTTGCCCAAGTCCCAACCAACACGGTGTTCGAGCTCTATTTCGTTCCTGATCCGGCGAAAAAGGAATGAGCCACTGAGGCGAGCGTTTGTCCCCGACCCTCTGGTTGGGGAGCGTTCGCATCCAACGCCGAACAACATTTCCCCCGAACTCACGCCGGTCAGGCGGACGAACCCGCCAGCCGGCGTGTGCGTTTGCCCGCCTCTGGCGGACTTGCCTTGGCGCCCACTCTCAGGACAGTAGAAGCGCGGTCTTCCGGCCCGGCGCTTCGGGGTGGACGGCCGGTTCGCGCCTGGTTGGAACGCCCAGAACGCCTGACCCGCAACTTTGGAGGTGGTGGGCACTAAGAATTGAGGTGGCCCACTAACCTCCTATGAACCTCTCTGCGGAACTCTGCGTTCTTTGCGTCTCTGCGTTTGAACCAGGCTTCTCTTCAACGCAG
>CAINDV010001329.1 GCA_903847485.1 uncultured Verrucomicrobiota bacterium | reverse complement strand
CCCTGAATCAGAATCGCATCTTTGCCACTTGGCTTCAGAAAAAGGTCGTTTTCACTGCCACCAGCGGCACGACGATTGGAACCAGCGGCAACCAATCCTGTGGGCCCGACCGGCAGCAAGTCGCGACAAGTGCCATCCAAAGTATCGGGACCGGACGTTTCAGTGTTTACGACACCGATGGGGTCTCGCTGCTCTATGTCAGTCCGGTTCTGACGCTGCGCAAGGGGGATGTCTGGCAGTATCGCGGGCCGGGCAATGCGGCGGAACCCGCCCCCATCGTTGCCACGCCTACCCGCCTTGTTGCCGCCGGTTCCGTGTGGAAATACCTCGACACTGGCACGAACCTTGGCACGTCCTGGCGCAGCAACAGCTTCGACGACACCTCCTGGGCTAGCGGGCCTGCGCCGCTAGGCTACGGGGAAATGAACGTCGGCCAATGGCCGCGCACGACCAACAGCTTCGGCCCGGACCCCAACAACAAATACATCACCACCTACTACCGCCGCCTGCTCGACGTGCCGAATGCCGCCCAGTTCTCCGCGCTCGAATTTCGATTGCTCCGCGACGACGGCGCGGTGGTCTATCTCAACGGTGCCGAAGTCTTCCGCAGCAACATGCCCACCGGCGCAGTGGACAGCCTGACCCTGGCCACGAATGGCGTTACCGGCGCGGAAGAGACCGCGTGGTTCACAAACGCGGTCAACCCGGCGCTGCTCCTGCCCGGCAACAACTTGCTCGCGGTTGAAATCCATCAAGTATTACCGACGAGCTCCGACCTTGCCTTTGACCTCGAACTCACCGGCACCGTCAGCAGCGTGAGCCAGCCAACGCTCAATTTCTCTTGGTTTGGTTCGGGCCTCGCGCTGACGTGGCCCGCCGCCGCCGGCTTCTTCACCCTCTACAACGCCACCAATCTCGCCCCGCCCGCCTGGACCCGCGTCACCAACGAACCGGTTCTTTCCAATGGCGTCTGGCTCGTGCCGCTTCCCGCTGCGACGAATGGCGCACGTTTCTACCGGCTGCAAAATCAATGATCACAACGAAACTACTCACTAAAACCCTGCTGGTGGCCGCCACCGCCGTGGCACTGCTCACCACGGCTTGGTTGTGCCGCGCGGCGGAGAAAATGCCGGAACGCGAACTCATTTGGGACCCGGATTTTCGGCGCGGGTTCACTGTGCTGCAACCCGAGCCGGGAAAGCGGGTTTCTTACGGAATTGTTCGCGGACATGAAACCACGGCGGCACCGGTGTGGGACCTGGTGCAATGGAGCAGCCAACATCGGCTGACCATCGCCGCCCCCGTGCCACTTGCCGACGGGTCGCTTTGCTACTCCAACGTCGCCAAAACTGTCACGTTGGGAGCCGCCGGCTCCGATAGGGGAGATCTCGGCATGGCGGTGAGGGCCAGCGCCGAATACGGCTCCCGCGCCCGCAAGTCCGGAGAACCTTGGGTGCATCTGCTCGTGGAGCAGAACATCGGCAATCCTCCAGCGCTGGCGGACCTGAGCGCCGCCCGCTTGCATGTTGAAGCGCGATTGATGGCATCGGAAAAACGGCCCATGCCTGACTACAGCCCCGGCTTGCACGCGGCCCAGTTCCAGATCTTCTTCTCGGTGCAGAATCTCAATCGCCAGTCCCCGGGCTACGGCAAATACCTTTGGTTTGGTATTCCGATCTACGACGACCGGCATCGCGTCGTGCCGTCGCACAAGGCGCTGGATACGGGCGGCACGAGCATGTTCATTTACACTCCGTCGGGCGATGTCTTTTCGGTCAAAAGCGCACAGGATCGGGAGTGGATCACCATCGACACGGATCTGCTGCCGCTGATGCGCGAAGGGCTCGAATACGCCTGGCGAAGGAACTTTTTGAAGGAGTCGCAGGCACTTGCGGACTATCGCATTGCCGGGATGAACATCGGATGGGAAATGCCGGGAACATTCGACGTTGATCTGGCCATTCGTCGGTTGAGCCTCCGGGCGTCCTGCGTGAACCCCAGCCCGCACAGCCCCTGAACCAAACATTATGACCATGCGGACACGTATTATAGGCGGTTTTCTGCTAGCCTCATTGCTATTAACGTCGGCTGCTGCTCAAGGGCAGAATGTGAGGAAGATCATCAACTTGGATGAGGGTTGGAAGTTTCATCTGGGCCACGCCAGAGACCCGGAGAAGAACTTCAAGTATGGGGGACATGGGGCGGTGGATGCGAAACTTAGCAATGATGGGCTATTAAAGCCGTATGCAGCCATTCTAACGGCTGGCTTTGATGACCGCGAGTGGAGGACATTACGCTTGCCTCACGATTGGGCGGTGGAATTACCCTTCGTAAACCCAGGCGCGTTTGAGCTATTCTACGCCTTTCATGGCTACAAACCGATCGGCCTTCATTACCCGGAAAACAGCGTCGGATGGTATCGCAAGCGTCTTTCCCTGGCACCTGAAGACGCCCATAAAAGGCTTGTGCTGCAATTTGACGGCGTTTACCGAGATTGCAAAGTGTTTGTGAACGGAGATTGCGTGGGTGAGAACAAGAGCGGTTACAACGGGTTCGCCTTCGACATCTCGAATTATCTTCATTTCGACAAGCCAAACATTGTGGTGGTGAAAGTGGACGCCACGCAATACGAAGGCTGGTGGTATGAAGGTGCGGGGATCTATCGCCACGTCCGGCTGATTCAAACCGATGGGGTTCATATTCCCGTTAACGGCACCTACGTCCGTTCGGACATCGAAAACGGCAACGCCACGATACGATTGGAAACCACCATTGATATACTACGCGCGGTTTAGATTGTTATTATGGTTTTTGAGAACAGTTGGAAATTCCAAGTGAGCAACGAGGCGAGCGCCGGCGCGTGCTCGTGGTGCGCCGAGGCGGTGGTCTTGAGGAT
>CAINDV010001328.1 GCA_903847485.1 uncultured Verrucomicrobiota bacterium | reverse complement strand
TGGCGAACGTGGGCGGATTCAGCGTGAACCCGCTCAGCGGCAGTTCAGGCGTCGGAGGCGTCACGGTTACCGTGCCCGTGCCGGTGAAGTAGGTCGGGGCGGTACCCGCACCATAGACGCCGGGAGCCTTTACAACTCCGCCGAGCTTGAGGCTCGGAATCGTCCGTGTGCCTGAATACTGGAGGTCAACCACGGCTGTGGCCGCGATTTCGAGCGGCGTGGCCGCCAGTGAGGTCGCCGTCGCGCAGGAGAGCACGCCATCCATAACCTTGGTCGAACCGGTGTAGGTGGAGTTCTTGTAGAGGGTCAGTGTGCCGGTGCCCAACTTTGTCAAGCCACCATCGGTAGCCGAAGCGATCGGGTCGTGCTCGAGGGCCTGTCCAAAACCGCATGTGAAACCGGCGGTATCAATCTTGGCCCCGCCGTTCCCGACATACGCATGGGTCAGGTTGCCCATGAGGTTGGTCGAGCCTTCCCTCACAACATCCGGATCGCTTAGGTTGTCGTTTTGGGTTCCCTGGAGAACCCCGCCGTTAAACCTGAACACCGCCGAGCCCGTGGGTGGCGTGAGCGGCAGTCCGTTAACATTATAAACGTTAGGCGTGATCAGGGTGCCGCCATTGAGGTCGTACTCGGCGGTGACGGGGTCACTTGCGCCGCCGAGTTGCACCCCGGGACCGTTATTATTAAACCACGCCGTGCTTACGGCCGGAGTTCTAACGGTGCCTCCGTTCTGAACAACTTTGCCGATATCGCCAGTATTCCAGGCGATGAACATGTCCCATGAAAGCGACCAGTCAATGGTGGCGTTGTCATTGATGGTTAGCGTAGCTCCCGTGGGAGATCCAATAGTCATATAACGCGCCCCGGTTGAGGTCCACGAGGCAGTGCCGTTCAAGACGACATTTGGCCCCTTGATTAGCTCCTCATCCCAACCATCACTCATGCCGGTCGTAATCGCACCGTAGAGGTTCAAGGTCGCCGATGCCGGGCCGCTCACCTTGAGGTTTTGGGGGGCGTTGATGGCGGCGGTGATGGAAGGGGAACCGCCTTCGATTACGATGCTGCTTGCCACGGTGGTGCCGCTGTCCAAGGTTAGCGTTTCGGCGGCGGCGGGGGCGATGGTCTGATTGGCGACCTTGTTGTTGAAGGTCAAACCGGCGATGGTAACGTCGGTGTCCAGTTTAACCGTCCCACCCGCGCTGGCGCTGTCCGAGAACACCGCCACGTTGCCCGCGCCGGGCACCAGGCTATTCCAATTGCCCGCAGCACTCCAGTTGCCGTTGTTCGGGCCCTTCCATCTGTAGGCGGACACGGCGATTCCGTACTTGGCCCCCAGGAAGGAGGTCACCGCGAACTCGTCTTCGGAGGATAACGCTTTTTCGTAGCCGATGATCTCGGCAATGTCCATGTCACACGAACCCAAGGTTTCGTTCCGCCCGATCTGGTAGAATGGATACTGTGCAAGATTCGCCGCACTCGCGGTGGCATCGACGGTAATCTTGACGATCATATAGTCGGTGATTGGGTCAAGACAGAAGTGTGGAGGATTACCTCCGGTAGAGCAAGGACCAACGGCGGGGAGCGCTGTGCCATTCTTGGAAACAGCCGTCGGGAAGTGGTCCTGCCAGAACCCGGTGGTGCCGTTGGCCAAATTGTAGCTTGAGGCCCGTACTGTAAGGAAGTCGGCGGATGCGCGGGCGAGGAAAGAGCCGCTGCCGTTCCAGGTGTCGTTCGGCGAACGCACCACAACGTATTGCTCTTTGGTGAACATTTTCCCAGCGCAATTGAGCCAGGTCCCACTGCCCCTGATCTGCACCACTGCTCTGGAATTGATTTCGTTCGGCACATTGGTCGCCCAGCCGCTGGCTTGGGTTGCGAGATGTCCATTGCCCGACAGGTCACCCCAGGCTTTCACTCCCCCGCCGGCATCGTTCGTGACGCTGACGGACGCATCGTACCAGCAGGCCAATCCGTCAACGACCGGCACCGCCCCAACCATGACTATCAAGGTTCCCGGGACCGCCGTGAAACTGTAGTTGGCCGCGGTCAAGGTGCCCACGACGTTGGTGATGGGGTAAGTCCCCACCGGCGAGGCTGCGTTGGCCACGGTTCCCAGCACCGGCGCGCCGGTTATCCCCGCTGACGTGGCGTCTTGACCATTTTGATAACCGGTGATCTTATAGGTGAACGCCGGGTTGGCGATCCCCGGAGCGCGGATCTTGTTGTCCGCCGTCACCGTCAGTACCGCCCGGTTCACCGTCTGTGCCAGGGCGGCGGCAGTGCTGGCAGCGTAGAAGCTGAAGCCACTGTAACTCGCGGTGATCGGATGATTGCCTGCCGCGAGAAGGCTGGTGCTAACCTGGGCCTGACCACTGATATTCACCGCCACCGGGCTACCCAGGGCAACGGCATTGTCATAGAACTGCACCGTGCCGCCCGAGGGCGTCGGCGAAACCGTGGCGGTAAGGGTCACGGACTGTCCATACGTCGAGGGGCTAACAGACGTGCCGAGTGTGGTTGTGGTAGTGACGGGAGGTTGCACGACAAACGTGTTGGTCTTGGAGGCGGCGGTGGCCGCCGCACTGTCGGTGACGGTGGCGTAGATTTGGTACGTGCTGCTGGCCAGGCTTCCGAGTGCCTTCGTAAAGGTCGGCCCCGCCGCTGTCACCGGGCTGCCTTCCTGGACAAATCCGCCCGCGCCGACCTTCTTGTAGAACGTGACGGTGTAGGGCGACGTCCCAACATGCACTGTGGCGGTAGCCGTGACGGACGAACCGCTGGGATACCCCTGGTTGTTGAACGGACTGTCCATGGTGACGGCCAGACTATAGTACACGCCTAGCCACTTAGTCATCAAGTAGTGCTCGACCGCCACGCGTTCGTCTTCGGTCAGCACCTGGTCGTAGATGATCACTTCGGCCTGGTACTGATCGCCCGAATGATAGGGGCGGTCCTTGTTGAAGGAGTCGGCCTGCACCGGGCCGACCGTGAGGACTTCCACGAGGTTGAAGCCGTTATTGAGGTCCGTGGGCATGGCATAGGTTGTCCCGTTCACCAACGCTCCATTCACATAGGTGGCCCCGTTTCTGATATTGGCGCTCGCATTTCCTGAGTCCCATATCGGGGAAGCAGGATTGTTATCGGTCGGGCGGTGGAAATCGTAGTTGTTGGCGTCGGTCAACAGAAAGCTGTTGCCCTTGAAAACGGAGAAGACCGTGCCGATGCTGCTGTCTCTGGTGAACCCCAAGGCCCCGCTGTTGGGGGCGCCGCTTCCCGGTGAGAAATGGAGAGCGGGGAGACGCGAGGCGGTGCCGGCATTCGCAATGTAGGTCGGGTTGGTGTTGCCGCTGGGCACCGTGGCGTTGGCACCATTGCCGCTGAGGTCAGCCCAGGTGGTGACGGGCTCACCGTCAACCTTGCCGGCGATTGTTGAAGCGTCGAACCAGCGGGCCAAGCCTACAACCACGGGCAGTGGCGAAACGGTGACCGTCACGGTATAGACGTTGGTGATGCTCTTGTCCGAGGAGATGACCTTGTAAGGCACTGGACCGGTGCCCAAGTTCGGGGTGGGGATGGCCCCGTTTGGCTGATTGCAAGTCGCGCCGGGGGACAGAGTGTATGCGGGCGCGAGAGATGACGGGACTGTCCCACTCGGCACCGTCCAGGCAATGGTCTTCGCCGATGAGTTGATGACGGCGGGACTGCCCGGGAGACCGAAACTCGTGATCTTCGCTTGCGGCCCCGGCTGGCTGGCGTAGAAGTGGCCCGAAGTGCCGTTGATGAGGCTCAGCGAACTGAAGGCCGTAAAGGTGCCCTTCTTGAACCCGGCCCGCATGTCATAGCCGCCGCCATTCTGATAATATCCGATGGCAATACGAACCGAATCCATGTTCAGCGTCACCGTACCTACTGCCGCAGTATCACCCTGATCCCGGTTATTGTTGACAATCAGTTCTTCCGGAGAACTGAAAACGCCATCGTTATTCAAGTCCAGGTAGATCACGCTGCCGTCATCGCTGGAGGTGCCAAACGTGTAGTCACCATACCCGTCCTGGGTCACATCGAACCAGCCCTCCCAGAGAATCGTAAAGGTGACGGGACCGGGGCTTCCTGGAAGCGACGAAAAAGTTGCTCCGTGATAGTCAATGTTCGCGACTTGAAAGCCTGACGCCGAGGGAGTAAGCGCCATCAAATTGGAGATGGGATCCAGATTGGCCGTGCCCTGCACCCCGAGGTATGTCTTCACCATCATACCGTCTGAAGTAGTGGCCGTCACGGTATAGACCTTTTTCGCCCCGTTCTCGGCGGTGACGGTATACTGGACCGGGCTGCTGAAGTTGTGGGAACTGCCGCTGGCAGGAGAGCAGGTGGCCAGCGGGCTGATTGTGTAGGTCGGTGCCAGGCTTGTCACAGCCGTGCCAGTCGGCACAACCAAGGCAATATTGGTCCCGGAAATAGTGGCACCGCCAGGGCTTGGGATAGAGAAGCTCAGAATGTCGTTCTCTGGGCTTAAGAAACCAGTCGCGTCCACAACCTGGAAACCGTTCAGGGTTAGTCCACTCTCAGTGTCACCGCCGGCCATTCCTACGCCCCAAACAGAAATCTGCCCACTAGTGTCGGGTGCGACCTTGTAGAAAACAACGTAGTTATCTCCCGCCACCCAAGTTTCATTAGTCCGTGTCGCTGCCGTATTCGCGATGTAATTGGGCGTGCCATCCGCATTAATCCGCCACGAACACTTCACGTTGGGGGTTTGGGCACTGGCCAGGTAGATGTTGTAAGTTTTAGCCGGGTTCAGTCCGCTGATGGTGAGACGGTTGTTCAACGTGTTGCCACTGCCTGAATTCCAGACTCGTCGCACGCCGCCGTTGAGCATCTTCACATCGGGATGATCAAACCAGGTGTAAGGGCCTTCCAGGTCGTACTGCACGGATGTAGATGCCGTTGTGTAGCCAATAACAGTGACATTTCCGTCGCTGTCCAACGCATTGACCTGAGTAAAAGAACTGTCCGGCCCGGCATCTCCTCCGCTAACGACAGTTTCGCGGATATGGTCGTTCCAGGTCGTCCCGGTGTAGGATACCGGAGCCTGTTGATAGCTGTTGTAGATGAAGGATTTTCCATTCATCGCGTCCCCCGGGTCCATTCCAAAGTTGACGTTGATGGTGGTAGCGGCCCGGGTTGCCGGGGCGAAGGCCAGCACGGCCGCAAGAGCCGCGGGGAAACGCATGTCGCCGAGCCGGTGAAGCCACCGGGCAATCTGGGAACACTTGCTTCTCATGGGATACTCCTTTCGGTTGAGTGCTGCGTTTAGGTCTGTGAGTTGATGGATCCTTTTCATGGTACTCTTACTTTCGCTATCCGACGCTTGCGCGTCTCTGGTTACTTGCCAAGCCGGCTTTTGACCGGTGGAATGCCGCGTCACGACGCCCCGCCGAGCACGTTCGCGCCCGGGGCAGGACCGCCCCGACACCTTTGCACCCCGGCGCGCGGAGTATTTGTTACCAGGCGCTTCTTGTCAAACTAAAAAGTGTCGTGCAGCATTCAAAGCGCTGCATCCCGAAGTTGTCGGCGGGGTCTTACCGGTAGGGACTGGAGTGGCGCGGTAGCGTCTGGGA
>CAINDV010001327.1 GCA_903847485.1 uncultured Verrucomicrobiota bacterium | reverse complement strand
CGGATAGCGGGAGAAATCCTCCCTCGGCCCGAACTGGGTCGGGTTCACGTAGATGCTCAGAACGATCGGGCCGCCTGGCCCGACTCGCCGGCGAGCGGCGCTCACCAGACTCAAGTGCCCGGCGTGCAGGCAGCCCATCGTCGGCACAAAGCCCACGGGCAAACCGGCGCGCTTCCAAGCCAAGGCCTGCCGCTGCATCGCTGTCAGACTGGTGATTACTCGCATGGGGACAACTTGGGCGTGCCGGGATTCGAGCGCAACCAGATTGTCATTTTGCGCCGGAAAACCCGTCCGGGAATTTCCCAGCAGTCTCAGTTTGACCCCGACCGCCTAAAGGCGAGACTCCGAACGCCGCAAAACGCTGCCCAAAGACCGTTCGGAGTCCCGGCTTTAGCCGGTTCTTGGCGTGACCCGCGGTTAAAATGAAAACTGGCTGGGAATTTCCGTGACACCATCCGCCCGCGGAATACATTGTTGCCCGTGCGACCCTATCGTCTAGTGGTTAGGACACCGCCCTTTCACGGCGGCGGCCCGGGTTCGAATCCCGGTAGGGTCGCCATTTAAGTTCTACCAATTGCCTATCAGCCATTCCTATGTCGAACGATCCACACGCGGAGCGGCCGAGACACCGGCACCGGCGCGGGCGCTGGTTGCGTTCCTGGCTGAATCGGCTGCCGGAGAAACTGGTTTCCAAGCAATTCAACATCTACCAAGCCGTGGTCGCGGTGCTGGTCGGCTATTTGGCGTTCCGGGTCTTGGTGTTCTTGGGTGTGGGCATGGGCGTGGAGTGACGGGCGAAAGTCCTTGTCGGCGGCCAGCGGCGGAGCGGCCCGCACACCTGGCCGCCCCTCGAAATTGCCGGCGCACACTTCGCGGAAGCGTTCAGGCTTTTGAACGGCGACCGGATTGACGAGGCGGCCAAGGGGTTTGCCCGGCGCGACCCGCCACACTGCGAGCCGCGCATGGCAAGCTTCCTTCTCCGATTGAATCTGCCTTGTGACCGTGAACCGCTGCGTTCTCCCGCCGATCCGGAGACTGGAAACATTCTTCGGTCAATTCTGATTGAGACCAGATTGGGACGCCGGGTGCGGGCACCCGGCCTACCAGCGGGCGGTTTTGTGGTGGTGTCGGCCAGGTGACCTCACCCGGCGGGGGTTGACAGGACCATAGTGAGAATTGCTGCATTTTTAGACTTGTGCGGCGGCGGTGCTTGGATTCACTCTTTCGCGGGCCGAGTTGGCCCGCTTTAACATTGCCATGAACACTATCACCGAACTAAAGACCGTCACCAAGAACGTCCAGTCACTCGTGGAAGCCGCGCTCGCCGACAGTGGCGGATTGCTGCGGTTGGCCCCCGCGTGGGTGCCGCGCTCATTCCTCCAGCCGGGCAAGCGCCTCAAGCTTCACCCCGACGATCTCTACGCCTACGGGCTGAATCGCGGCGGCATTGACGAACGCTGGTTCGCCTCCACCACGCCGGCCGCGAACGAAGGCCGCGTCCCCGACGAAGGGCTGAGCTACTGCGTCGCGGGCGAGCGACGCTTCACGCTCCAGCAGGCGGTGGCCGACTGCGGCGCGTTGTTGATCGGCGACCGGCTCTGGAAGCAATACAGCCGCTGGCCGGTTTACTCGAAGTTCTTCGACAACATGGGGCCGATTCCGCACCACCTGCACCAGAACGCCGCGCAGGCCAAGCTCGTCGGTCAGGAGGGCAAGCCGGAGTCGTATTACTTCCCGCCGCAGCACAACAACGTCGGCAACAACTTCCCCTACACCTTCT
>CAINDV010001326.1 GCA_903847485.1 uncultured Verrucomicrobiota bacterium | reverse complement strand
GAACTGGCGGAAGGCGCCTACCTGGCGGATTTGGTCGGGCGTCAGGCCGCGCCCTTGATCGCGCACCGTGAGGACACCGCCCGCGTCCGGCAGGAGGACCAAGTTGATTTGCACCACACTGCCGGGGGTGGAGAACTTGAACGCATTGTCCACCAATTGGGCGACCAGTTCGCAGAAGTGCGTGGGGTCCATGATGACCTCCACTTCGAGCAGGTCCAGGCGGAGGTCGTCCGTCCGGGAGTCGTGCCGGGCGAGGTGCTGCGCCAGGGCGGAAACCCAAGCCGTAGCCGGGAGGTAGTCGGTGCCCCGCAGGCCGACCTGCGTCTCCGGCTGGTGGCTGGCGGCCTGGAGTTCGGCATAAAGGAGGAAGCGGCGGATCATGCGGTGTAGCCGCTGGGCGGAGAGGCGCATGCTCCGGCCGAGTTCCCGGATGGCGGCGAAGGACAGTGTGTGGTCCGCCGTTTCCAGGAGCTGACTGGCGCTGAGGAGGCCCGACAACGGGGACAGCAACTCGTGGGGGAGCTTGCGCATCAGGTCCTGGCGGGCGACCTCCACCCCGTGTTCGATCCGCTCGTGCTGCTGGCCTTGTTTCCAAAGCTGGGTGCGGATGGCCGCCAGCAGGTCAACTTTGGCCACCGGTTTGCAGAGGTAATCATCGGCGCCCAGCTCCATGCCGTCGCGCACTTGCGGCGGGTCGGTCTTGGCGGTCAGGAAGATGAACGGAATCGCGGCCATCTTCGGGTCCAACTGCAAGGCGCGCAGCACGCCATAGCCGTCCAGGCGCGGCATCATGATGTCGCACAGGATGAGGTCGGGGGGCTCTTCGTTGATCCGGCTGAGGCCGGCTTCACCGTCGTCCGCCGTGGACACGCGGAAGCCTTCCATGGTCAGGCGTTCCGCCAAGGTCTGGCGGAGCGCTGCTTCGTCTTCAATGATGAGTATGTGGTGCATAGGTTAAATGGGAGGCGCTGTTGCGGGCCGCGGACTGGTAGGACTGGTCGGACAAGTCGGACAAGTCGGACAGGTCGGACAGGTCGGACGCAGTGGGGCTTCGTCATTCATAGTCATGTGAGTCACGGTGTTTCGGTGGCAGTGTCTGCTAGCCGCCAGGGAAAGGCGAACACAAAGGTGGAGCCGGGGCCGGCCTGGGGGCGGAGCTCCACCCGGCCACCGTGTAGCTCAGCGCACTGCTTCACGATGTAGAGGCCAACACCGGTGCCTTTGATGTTGCCGACGTTACTCCCGCGCCGGAAGGCCGAAAAGAGGTCCGCCCGGTCGGCCTCGGGGATGCCAAGGCCCTGGTCCTGGACTTGTATCTCCCATTCCTCCGCCACGCGCCGGACGGTGACGCGCACCGGGGTCAACGCGGGGGAATACTTGATGGCGTTGGTGAGCAGGTTGCTGAGCACCCGGTCTAAGAGGCTCGCATCCACCAGGGTCGGCGGGCCGGGCGCGTCGGCCTCCCAGTGGACGGGCGGGTATTTGGGAAAGGCGAGTTGCACGCGCGCCACGGTTTCGCGGCACAGCGCGGGGACGTCGGCGGGACGGGGCTGGAATTGCACGCGCCCAGCGTCCAACTGCCCTTGCACCAACACGTCCTGGACCATGGCCGCAAGGCGCTGGATTTCCTGCCGGATCAGTTGGAAATAGCCGGTGCGTTTCTCCGGGGTGAGGCGGTCGTAGTAGTCATCCAGCAGCTCCGCCGCGCCCAGGATGGTGGCGAGGGGCGTGCGAAATTCATGGGAGACGGTGTTCACAACCATGGTCTTGAGGGCGCTGAGTTCGCGCTCGGCGGCCAGGGTGCGCAAGAGTTCCGCCTCGGCCTGCTGGCGGACGGTGATGTCCAAGAAGGTTACCACCGCCCCGATCACTACTCCGTTGCGGCGTTGGGGATAGGACCAGTATTCCGCCGGAAACGCGGAGCCGTCCGCCCGCCAGAGCACCTCGTCGTCCACATGCGTAGGTTCGCCGGTGCGGAAGGCTTGGAAAATCCGACAGTCTTCCAAGGCAAAGCAGGAGCCATCCGCGTGTTGGCCGTGGATCTGCCAGTGCATGTTCTTGCCCAGCAACTCAGCCGGCTGCTGGTAGCCGAGCAGGCGGAGACAGGAGTTGTTGCAGAAGGTGCAGTCGCCGTTCAGGTCAATCCCGTAGATCGCTTCGGCGGTGGAATTGAGCAAGAGGAGGACGTTTTCTTCGCTCTCCCGCAGCGCCGTCTCCGCCTGCTTGCGGGCAGTAATGTCAATCATCACCGTCAGGAAGTAGGCTTGTCCCTGGCTCTGGATGACTTCCCCGGAGAAGAGTCCGTAAAGGAGCTTCCCGTCCGCGCGACGGACCTGGAGTTCAAAGTCGGTGATATGTCCCGCCGCCTGGAGTTTATCCGCCAGTGCGGCCTGCTGCTCCGGGTGCGGGAACAGACTGAGTTCGCCGGCGGTGTGGCCGATGACTTCGCCCTTAACATAGCCGGTCGCGTTCAGGAAGGCGTCGTTGACATCGAAGAACTGCCGCTCCGGCAGAGTAGAGAGGGCCATGAGGGCGGGGTTGCCCCGGAACAGGCGCTCGAACCGCTGCTGCGCCTCCAGTTCGGCGGTCAGGTTCTTGGAGATACCGAAGAGGCAATGCGCGCCGTTCCACTTGCCAAACCAGACGCGAGTCTCGACGGGCACCAAGCTGCCATCCTTGTGCGCCAGTGGCAGGGGGCAGCTATCCCGCTTGCCCCGGAACATGGCCCCGAAGATGTCTTCGGCTTCCTCGCGCTTGTCGGCCGGATGCACGTCCAACACCTGCATGGTGGTAAGTTCCGCGGCGCTATAGCCCAGCGTGCGAGTGACGGCGGAGTTAGTGAAGAGGATGCGGCCCGTCGGCGTGCCGACAAAGATCAAGTCGGTCATAGACTCGAAGAAGGTGCGGAAGTTAGCCTCGCTCTCCTGGAGCGCCGCCGCCGCCTGCTTCTGAGCGGTGATATCCCAGTTAGTGCCTAACATACGCACCGGCTGGCCGGCGGCATTCCGCTGGACGCGCGCCTGGGCCTGGAGGTGGCAGATGCTCCCATCCGGCCAGAGTACGCGGAACTCGGTGTCGAACTCCTTTTCCCCACGCAGCGCCTGCTGGATTTCCTCATCGCCGCGTTGCCGGTCGTCCGGGTGAACGCCCGCCGTCCAGGCTTCGTAGGCACCGCTGAACTGTGTCCGCGTAATCCCGTAGAGGCGGAACATCTGGTCATCCCAGACTAGGTGGTTGTTGACTACGTCGTAATCCCAAATGCCCACGCCGCCCGCGGCGGTGGCCAGCGCCAGGCGGTCGGTGGTGTTTTGTAAGTCCGCCGTG
>CAINDV010001325.1 GCA_903847485.1 uncultured Verrucomicrobiota bacterium | reverse complement strand
GGTAGGGCGAGGCTCCTGCCGAGCTGTCCGGTAGGCCCATTACCGCTGTCGTTGAGGCTCGGCAGAAGCCTCGCCCTACCACGCCAGGCGTTTTCATACACGCTCTTAGGGACGCCGTCCGCGTCGTGCGGGTGACGTCCTTCTCGCTCACTTCTGAACGAACTTACTCAACCATCAACCACCTCCGCCAGCACATGAAGGCCCGGTGGCCCGGTCCCTCCACTGGCTGGGTGCTCCGACAGAGCCGCTCCAGGCCGGGCTATTCCAAGGGCCTAAGCGCGACCGCCCACCTGACAGTCTATCCGGTTCATGCGCTCCTGAGACTCCCCTACCTAAGTGGTTGGCATAATGCGAAATGGCATCCTATGAACAGACTTCTCGACTGAACCCAGTTAGGGCTTGCCAAACCGTACCCGCTTTGGGAGAATGAATCCATGAAGCACATCATCGCACAAATGTCCGGCTCCGATTCCGAACCGCAATGCGTTTTGAACCGACGCCAGTTCCTAGGCGGCACGTTAGCCGCAGCAACCACCGCCGCAGCGCTCGGAGTTCTGCCCGGTGGCGCCGCCGATGCGGGGGCACCCGCGGGACGGAAGATAAAGCTGGGACTGATTGGCTGTGGCGGCCGGGGCAGTTGGATCGCCAAACTGTTCCAGAATCACGGTGGCTACGAATTCCATGCCGTGGCCGATTATTTCCCGGAGACAGCCAATCGCTGTGGCGACGAGTTAGGCGTGGATAAAGCCCGGCGGTTCTCAACCTTGTCGGGTTACAAGCAGCTCATTGAGAGCGGCGTGGCGGCGGTGGCGCTGGAAACGCCCCCTTACTTCATGCCCGGACATGCCCGGGCCGCAGTGGCCGCTGGCCTGCATGTCTATATGGCCAAGCCGGTCGCCGTGGATGTGCCGGGCAGCTTGCAGATCGAGGCCGCCAGCCGTCAGGCAACCCGCAGCCAGCGTTGTTTTCTGGTGGATTACCAGATGCCCACTGACCCGGCGAACCTCGAAGTGAGCCGGCGCATTCGGACGGAGGGTTTCGGCAAGATCTCCCAAGTCCTTACTGTCGGGATCGGCAATGGATTCGACGACCCACCCATGGCGGCCACGATCGAAAACCGGCTGCGTGGCTTGGTCTGGGTGAATGATGTGGCGCTGGGCTGCGATTACATCGGCAACTACGACATCCACGCCATTGATGCGGCGATCTGGGTCCTGGGCCAGCGCCCCGTCGCCGCCATGGGTTCCTCCCGCATTGGCCGCCCGGACCCGCACGGCGACGGACGCGATGTCTGCTCTGTTGTTTATGAGTACGCCGATGGGTTGGTTCATAACCACTTCGGGCAGGGCTTGAAGAATTTTGTTCCCGGCGATCTGAGCTGCCGGGTACATGGTCAGACAGGCAATGCCTTGGTCAACTACTGGGGCAAGGCAACGCTGCGTAGCTTTGACGACAGCTATAGCGCAGAGGTGGTGAATCTCTACGAGGCCGGCGCTTCGAGTAACATTGCCACGTTCTATAAGAACGTGACTGAAGGCCGTTTTGAGAACGAAACCGCCAGACGGGCGGTAGATGGTGTGTTGACCTGCATCCTGGGCCGCGAAGCCGCCGCTCGCCATCGCCGGCTGACCATGGAAGAATTGATCCGGGAAAACCAGCGGCTGGAAGTCAATCTGACCGGTCTGAAGACCTGACGATCCTACGGCAAGGAATCCGAATTGCTGCGTGGCGACCGACGGCGATGCGAACTGGAGTTAGAGAGTCCCTCGCTGTCGCTCGCCAGTCCACGAGACTAAACGGCGCGCTGGCGTCATGTTGTTATCCCCGCAAAACGCGAATCTGCAAAACCGCCAAGGCAATCAAAGTTTCGCAGTTGGGCTTTCTTACTGGCGAGTGACGGTTTCATGCGGCTTGGCGCAGGTCGTCCGCGAGCAAATCGGGGCATCTGGCCCAGCAAATTCGCGGGGCCACGAATTTCTTGAACGCATGGGTTATTGGCAAAGACACGAGAAATTGGGGCCAG
>CAINDV010001324.1 GCA_903847485.1 uncultured Verrucomicrobiota bacterium | reverse complement strand
GGCGTTACGACGGCTCTGGGGTCAGCCTCGTTTCCAACATCAACGACACCACGACGCTCGTCGGCACTAGCTTGGTCGGAAACGATTCCATGCCCGCTGCCATGACGGAGTTCAACGGCAGCATCTTTTTCTCCGCTTACGACATGCGGCGTGGCGGCGAGCTTTGGCGCACCGACGGAACCAACACTGCCCGCGTGGCCGACATCAACCCGGACGCCAACGACAACCTCAAGACCAACGCCTTAAGCTCCTGGCCGCGGGAACTCACCGTGCTGAGCAACACCCTTTACTTCAGCGCCGATGGCGGCGGACTGCGGCTGAATCACGAACTGTGGCAATTCAACGGTTCCACCGCGACCCGCGTCGCGAACATCCACCCTGACACGGGCACCAACTACAGCTCCTATCCGCAGGGGCTTACCGTCTTCAATGGCGCGCTGTATTTCATGGCGGACGACGGCACCAACGGCTTCGAGCTTTGGAAGCACGGTGGCGGCACCACCAAGCTGCTGGCGAACATTAACCCTGGTGGCACCACCAGCAGTTCTTACCCGAAGTCCTTCACTCAATTCAACAACGCGCTATATTTTCCGGCCAACCATAGCTCCTACGGCTACGAACTTTGGAAGACCGACGGCACCAACGTGTCGCTGGTGGCCAACCTCAATGCCGGTGCGGCGAGTTCATTCCCGGACTATCTTACGGTCTTCCAAGGCTCGCTCTACTTCCGGGCCAACGACGGAGTCAGCGGCTATGAGCTGTGGCGATACGACGGCACCAACGCTACGCTCACCGCCGATGTCTTTCCCGGCGGCAATGCCTATCCGAAGAACCTGACAGTGTTTCAGGACAAGCTGTATTTCAGCGCCACGGATGGCATTTACGGCTGGGAATTGTGGGCTTACGACGGCACCACCGCTGCGCTGGTGACCGACCTGAACCCTGGCGGCGATTCCTACCCTGAGCAATTGAAGGTCTTCGACGGCGCGCTCTATTTCGTCGCCACGACCTATGAGACGGGTTACGAACTTTGGCGTTTCGACGGCACCAGCGTGGCGCTGACGGCCGACATTCAGCCCGGCCCGGCCAATTCCTATCCGCAGAACCTGACGGTCTTCAACCGCGAGTTGTGCTTCCGCGCGATTGCCAGTGGCGGGACCGACTGGGAGCTGTGGTCACTGACCAGTAGCGCGGGCAGCTCGTTTGGCGTTTCACCTGACGGAGGCCTGAGTTCCTCCGGCACGACCGGCGGGCCTTTTGCCCCGCCTTCAGTTGCCTACACACTGACCAACTCCGGCAGCGATTCGCTGAGCTGGACCGCCAGCGCAAGCACGAGCTGGATCAACTTATCCGCTACGGAGGGCGCGCTGACGCCCGGCGCGACCGCTACGGTGACTGTCACAATCAATGCCGCCGCCGACAGCCTCAGCGCCGGCACATACCTTGGAGAAGTCAGCTTCGCCGACACCGCCGCCGGCCAGGAAGCGCAGATACGCAGCGTCAGCCTCACGGTAACCCCGATCCTTCTCAGCCTCACGGCAGAACGGTTTAATCCCATACAATTGCAGATCACGCTGACCGGCACGCCATACCAGGAGTATGTTGTGGAAGCCGCCAACGACTTGCAGCAATGGTTACCCTTTGCCACCAACGCCACCGGAGCCGACGGTATTGCGACTCTGCCAGCCACAGCTTCCGCTCAGGCCCCGGTGCGATTCTTCCGCGCCAGACCGAACCGTTGAGTTGAGTGGGTGGAGCTGTAGCTGGATAGCCCATTGGCTTGGGCGGTCGCGAGGAACATAGGATTCCGGTCGGCCAGCCTTCCCTGTCTTAGCTTAACGACCGTGAGCAAATGAGGAGAATCCGTCCCCTGCCCTTGGAAAGCTATGACAATGTTCGGCGGGTGGCGGTGGTGCCGCACTTTGAACGCCCTGTCACACGAGCCGGGACCGGGTTTCGCGAGTCTCAGTGATTACCCCGGTCTATGGCTTTTCCGCGACCTTGGTCGCGCGCGGCAGTTGCTGGAGGGCGGCGATCACCGCGGCCGTCACTGGCTGGTCCGGGATTGGTTCAAGTTGCGATCCCTTGCTCCCATAGACGGGTTGGCCGTAGTCCTTTTCCAAGCTGGCAAATGTTTTGTCCAAAGCTTCCTTGCTGCCTTCCGCTAGGAAGTACGCCCCGTGCAATTGACCCCATGTGCCGTCGCCGCCAGCGCGGGTCAGGCACTTCAGCTTATCCACGCCCGGCCCCAGCCACAGCCGATAGAGGGCGACCTTGGGCAGTTCGCGATCGCGCCCGAGAAAGTTCTCCAGGAAAGAGTTCATGCCACCACCCAGGGTGGCCACACTCGACTTACCGCCATTGGGGCTGGTGATGGTGGCGCTATGCAGCCACTTGCCGGCGGCGCGGTCGTAAATGTAATAGCGGGCATCCGTCGTGTCGGGCTGACTGCCCGGCTGCTTCTGCACGAAGAACTGGAAGGTCTCGCCAGCTTTCCAAGGCCAGAGCATGTGGGTGTGACCGCCTTCGCCTTCGCCGCCGAAGCGTTCATGGATGGTCTTCGCATCCGCTTCGGTGACCTTCGGATGCAACGTGGGCGAAGTGTCCCAAATAGAGAAGATAGTGCGCCGTTCCCGCGGGCTGTTGTGCTGGATGCCGCAGTAACCGCCGGCGGGTGCGCCGGGATGCCAGTTGGCGCCGCAGTAATAGATGGCGGGAGCGGTGGCCAGCACGGTGATCTCACCGTAAAGACAGGTGGCGTCCCGCTGCCCTTCCAGATTCCACCATAAGTGCTGGGCCGGGGCGGTAACACAGGGCAGCAGGACACTCGCTGCTGCCAGGGGAAGGACGGTTAGATTCATAGGGAGTTGGATGCCTTGGCCGGCAGTCGAATTCAATCCCACTGGACCGATTTCGGAGCGCGCCTTTCGTGCGCCAGGTAATGCGGTGAAGGCGTGGGGCAACGAGCATTGGTGCCGGGAATAGTTATAGCCGGGGATCCACCGGCTCGCTCTCCAAAGCCAGCACCCCAAACACACACTCGTGGACCCGGCGCAGGGGTTCGTGCCGGGCGAAGCGTTCCAACGCTTCCACGCCGAGGGCAAATTCACGCAAGGCCAGCGACCGCTTCGCGTTTAAGCCGCGCGCGCGCAGACGTTCCAGATTTTCAGGCGCGGTATATTCGGGGCCGTAGATGATGCGGAGATACTCGCGCCCCCGACACTTCACGGCGGGCTGGATCAAGCCGCGCCGGCCGCGCGCGATGAAGTCCCATGGCTTCACCACCATGCCTTCCCCGCTGCGCGCAGTGAGTGCTTCCCACCAGCGGATGGCTGCGGCTTCACTCTCTGGGTTAGTGACTTCGACCGCACAAAACGGCGTGGCAATGAGAATGCCACCCGCCAGCCGCGCCAACGTCTGGATATGCCAGTCGTTGGACTTGTCAATGTGGACCTTGCCTTCGGTCGCGAGCAGGTGAAACGGGGCGAGCTTGAGATCGTCCACTGAGTTCACCGGCCAGCAATAGTGGCGATAGGCTGCTACATAGTCCGCCACCATGGCCCGGCGCGCGATCGTCCGGACCTTCAGATCTGCCAGGTCCAGGCCGCGTGCCTCCGCCTGCCGGACCAACGCGACCGCATCGCCCAGCATCGCCACCGCCGCGGCACCGACGGGGGCGTATTGTTCCTTCAGCAACGCCTGCGCTTTCGCAGACCAAGGCATTAGTTCGCAGTCGAGAGCGACCCAATCAGTTTGAAACTCTTCCCAAAAGCTGGCGCGCGTCACCGCCTCCCGCACCCTTTCAAGGAAACCTGCCTCCACCGCTGGATCCTCAAAAAAGCGTCGCCCCGTGCGGGTATAACAGACACCGTAGCCTTCGTCAGTCACCCCGAAGCGCTTCTGTGCTGCCGCCTCATCGCGGCAGACGATGACCACCGCGCGCGACCCCATGTGTTTCTCCTCGCAGATCACGCGCGGCACGCCTTCGTGCCGATAGTAGGCGAACGCCTCCGCCGGATGCTCCAACAAGCCGGGTTGCTGGCTGGTGCCGCAGGGCGACATCGTGGGCGGCAGATAGATCAGCCACTTAGGGTTGGCGGCGAAACGGCTCATCACCTCCAGCGCCGCCGTGGCGTTCTCCGCGCGGATAGTTACATTCCCGTGCAGACGTGTGCTAACGATGCGTTTGCCGGTCACATCGGCGAGGTCGAGCAAGTCATCGTGCCGCTGCTGCGCGGAGAGAGTGGGGGCCTGATGCTCCGGAGCCAGAAACGGTTTGCGCGATTCGGCGTAGGTCTGCTTGGCTGGAACGGAAATGAGTTCCTTCTCGGGATAACGCAACGCGGTAAGTTTCCCGCCAAAGACGCAGCCGGTATCAAGGTTGATCGTGCGGTTGAGCCATTCGGGTTCCGGCACCGGAGTGTGCCCATAAACCACCATTGCCGCCCCGCGATACTCGGCGGCCCAGTTGTAACGCACCGGCAGGCCGAACTCATCGGTCTCACCTGTGGTCTCACCAAACAGCGCGAACTCCCGCACCGCACCGGAGCCGCGTCCCTGCATTGATTCCTTCATGCCCGCGTGCGCCACGACTAACTTGCCGTCGTCGAGCACGTAATGACTCACGAGCGAGTCAATGAACGCCGCGACCTGTTTGCGAGACTCGTCCGTCTCGCTGGTTAGTTGCGCCAGGGACTCCGCTAATCCGTGCGTGATCTGGACGTCCTGTCCGCGCAGCTTGCGCAGGAGTTTCATGTCATGGTTGCCAGGCACACACAACGCCGCACCACTGGAGACGGCACTCATGACCAGCTTGAGCACCGGCGGGATTTTCGGCCCGCGGTCCACGAGGTCACCCAGGAAGACTAGCTTCCGGCCGGCCGGATGGTGCCAGGCACCGTCGCTGGGGTTGGTTACGTATCCCAACTCAGCCAGCAACTCCACCAATTCATCGAAGCACCCATGCACATCGCCGATGATGTCGAAGGGGCCGTGGTCAGACTTGCGGTTGTTCCACAGCGGTTCGCGCACAATCTCCGCTGCCTCGATTTCTTCCAACACCTTCAGCACATGGACACGGCGAAAGCCTTCCCGCTCCAAACCCCGCAGTGACCGGTGTAACTGCTGCGCCTGCTGCCGGATGACGTGCGGCCCAAAGTTGCGGTCAGGCCGCGCTTGGTTCCGCTCGTGAGCGATGCGCTCCGGCACGTCCAGCACGATAGCCACCGGCAGGCAGTGAAATTCACGGGCCAGTTCCACCAGTGGCTGGCGTGACTCCGCTTGCACATTCGTAGCGTCCACCACCGTCAACCGCCCAGCCGCCAGCCGCTTGCGGGCAATGAAGTGCAGGATCTCAAAAGCATCCGGCGTCGCCGCCTGACTGTTCTCATCGTCAGAGACCAGACCGCGACAGTAGTCGGAGGAGAGTATCTCAGTCGGCTTGAAATGCTTGCGCGCGAAAGTGCTCTTGCCTGAGCCGGACACACCGACGAGCACGACAAGGGATAGGTCTGGAAGGGTGAGAGTCATGCAGGTGACAAACTCAGGATGGGTCAGGTCTTGATGACTTCGACCAACCCGGACTCCAGGGCGTGAACCGGCAGCCGCGTATCCAACGTGACGAGCCGGCCTGTGTTTCGCCGGGCCACTTCGAACAGCCAGGCGTCGTTGACCTGTTGATGGCCGATCGCGCGGGCGTAGATCGCGGGATCATCTGCCGCCGGCGATACCCAGAAGCGATGTGATTTCAAGCGCGTCCACAGTTGCAGCAGGGTGGCGGATTCCTGTGGCGAAACCGCGTTGGAGGTGTAGGCCGGATTGGAGGAGAGCCGGACAAAGCCCAGTTGGGTGAAGGCACAAGTGGCCCACCCTTTCTTTGCCTGAGCGGCGAACCAAGCGTGAGCCTGGGTATGGTGCTGATGGTTGGGCCAGGCCAGCGCGAGCAGGACATTCGTGTCCAACAAGGCGGTCTTCACGTCGCCTCCTCCGCGAGCAGATCCCTGGCGCGGCTGCTGGGAATGACGGTGCCATTGGGCTGGACGCTGAAGACCGGCAGTCCACTCGGGGTGGCGCTTTGCGCGGACGCGCGCAGACCGCGCCGGGCCAGTTGCGACAACACTTCACCGAGCTTCTTGCCCGAAGCCTGGGCTTGCGCCCGGGCGGCTTCAAATACGTCGTCATCCAGAGTCACGGTCGTTCTCATACGCTGATACAGTGATGCAGTGACGCCAAAGAATCAAGCCATCCGTCGGCTTGAAAGGCTTTGGCGCAAAGGTGCTCTGGCCTGAGCGGACACGCTGACAAGCGCGACGAAAGAAAGTTCTGGGATGGTAAAGATTTTGCGGATGGCCGACTCGCGGTGGGTCAGGTCTTGATAACTTCGACCAGCCGAGCCTCCATTCTGCGAACGGGCAGTCGCGTGTACAACATGACGAGCCGGCCCGGGTGAGCCGGGAAACTAGAGCCCGGCGCGACACTGTCCTCCGCCAGGCGCTGGCTTGGCTCACGGCACCCAGCGGGCGCGGTAGAAGCGGCGGTTGGCTGGGTTCGGCGCGGTGTCCGTGTAGTCGAAGTAACCGGTCGCCGCCGGGGTGTTGGTGCGCAGCGCGGTCCAGCTTGCGAAGCTCGTCGAGGCGTCCACTGCGAAGGCGCAGCCAGGCCGGCCAAAAACGCGGAGGCTGGTGCCGCCCGCCGTGCGCGCGAGCACACGCAGCCGCGGCGGTTCGGGCGGTCCGGGTTGAGCCAGCACACGGTAGTTGTCAAAGACCATGAAGTTGTCGCCGGGAGAATCGGGATAGAAGGGCACGAACGCGGCGTCAATGTCGCCCAGGCTCCGCTGCGCGTTGGTGGTCGTGAGCGGGGCTTGGTTCACCAGCAGGGTATTGTCGAGCCGCGTGCTCCAACGGTTGCCGGGAAAATCCAGGTCCAGGGTCAGGGTGTATTTCTGGTTGGGTTGGAAGCTTACACCGGTGGGGAGGAAGGTGCTCTGACCGTTGTAGGCATACTGGATTCGGTTGCTGTAGTTGTCGAAATCGAGCGTCGCCAAGGATGTGCCCAGGGAGTTGAAAACCGCCCAGTAAAAGTCGTCATAGTCTCCGTTGGCCGAGTCGCGGATTTCCAAGTCCACGGTGAACCGGATATTCGTGGCCGTGCAAGCAGTGGGTAGGAAATCGAGGATCGGGAAGACGAAGAGGCTGTCGTCGCCCACCGCAGGACCGGTGAACCCCACATAAGCCTGCTGGCCCTGGCCCGGGAAGAAACCACTGACGATGCCATTACCGCCGGAACCGATGCCTTGCCAGCCTTGCTGGCCGATCAGGTCCAGATTGAGGCCGTAACCTTCGCTGGCCTCGAAGCCGGTGTCGTAGAGTAGTGTGTCGGCCGGCGCTGACGTCACCAAGCCAAGAAGAACCACCGCGAGCCAGGCCCAGGCGGTTCTTGTAAAGGCGGAATCAGGCTTGGAGCGCATTCGATTCACGGATCCCCCGCCCACCGCCACTGTTGGGGGTAAGGCTTGCGCCCGGGCGGCTTCAAACACGTCGTCATCCAGAGTCACGGTCGTTCTCATACGCTGCTACAGTGATGCAGTGATGCCAAAGAATCAAGCCATCTGTCGGCTTGAAATGCTTGCGCGCGAAAGTGCTCTTGCCTGAGCCGGACACGCCGACGAGCACCACGAGGGAGAGTTCGGGAATGGTCAGTTTCATTGCAGGGACGATTTGCAACGGTTTATCGCTGCTTGAATCGTGTCTCTTTCACCGATGCCGAGTGTCGCCAGCTTGGTCAAGACCGTCAGCAACTCTCTTGGGCTGGTGGCATTGGCATGGTTCGCCAAAGCCGCGGCAGCTTCATCAATCAGAATCCAGCCACTGAGGACCTCAGGTTCATGTGAATTGAGTTCCTTCAGCAGCGGGGCTAGCACTTGGAAGTCACCCCGGCGTGCCAGTCCGACGATGGCTTCCCCTCGTATCTCATCATCCTCCTCGTCGAGCCGTGCGATGAGTGCTTCACGAATTGCCGGGGTGTCCGTTTCGATCTGCGCCCCAAGCCCGAAAGTGGCCCAATTGCGCACGTCCCTGTCAGGGTCGGATGAGCAAGCGATCATCGCTCCAATGGCTTGACTGTCATCATGGCCGCACAAACTGGAAACCACCGCATACCGCACGTGCGCATCCGGGTGCGTTCTCAGAATGACCAACGGTTCAACCGCGCGGCTGTCGTGCAGATGCCCCAACGCAAAGATGATCGAGGCAAGAACGGAGGGTGACGGTTCTTTCGCCAGCATCTGCAAAAGAATCTCTGCGCAGCGATCCGAAGTGAACTTCGTTCCTACCCAGCCCTGGCCAAGAATCGTTGCCGCCGTATCGCGGCTCTTCTCCTCGCTGCTGCCGCTCAATTCCTGAACACGTTCAAGAATCTGAGGCAGCCGATGTTGCAGAGCAGCGATGGGCTTCCAATAGGCATCGTCGTCTCGGTCCGCTTCTTTGGTTAGCGCGAGACCAAGCAACTCGTCCGTCGAGCGCGGGTCGTTGCGGTATTCCGTTGCATAGTCGTAGCTGTCACTCACGGCTTGGCCCTTTCAAACACCCCCATCTGCGTTGGCGAGCTAACCGCCGCATCTTCCGGACCGACGGGCAGGAAACGAACGGTGTAACTAAAGAGCGCGGCGAGGCGTTTGGCCCACTCCTGAAATTCCGCCCGCGTCCATTCGAAGCGGTGGTCGCGGTGCCGGAACTTGCCGACCGGGAGCGTTTCCCATTTCACGTTGTATTCGCGGTTGGGCGTGGTGATTACCACGGTGCCGGGCCGGGCGCACTCGAACAGCACTCGCTCGAACGCGGCTAGGCGCGGCGGGTCAAGGTGTTCGATGACCTCCACGACGGCGGCGGACTCGAAGCCTGCCAGGCGTTCGTCGCGATACATAAGCGAGCCGTGGAGGAGCTTGATACGTTCCTTTTGCAGTGTAGGAAGGCGGTCGTAGTGCAGGTTTTCCGCCGCCATCTCCAAGGCGCGGTGGGAGACATCCAGACCGACAATCCGAGTGAACTGCCGCTCCTTCAGCAGCCGACTCAGGAGGCGTCCTTCGCCGCAGCCGAGGTCGAGAACAGATTGTGCGCCACTGGCTTTAAGCACCGCCAGCACGGTGCCCAGACGCTGTTCGTTAAGGCTCAAGGCCCGCTCGACCGCCTCCTCTTCCTGCGTATGTATGTTAGCGGTTTCATCAGGGTGCGTATCGTCTTCATCCATAAGTTGCGCGAGGGCATTGGTGACGAGGCTGCGTTGGTGTTTCAGGTAGCGGCGGGTTATGGCTTCGCGCTCGGGGTGAGTCGCCAGCCAGCCTTCCCCGTGGCGGAGCAGCTTGGCCACCTCGTCATCACCCACCCAGTAGTGCTTGTCGTTGTCGAGCACCGGCATGAGCACATAGAGATGACTCATTAGTTGGTGCAGTGGCAGGGTGGCTTCGAGTTGAACGCGGTGGCAGGCGCTCTCACCCCATTCCGGGAACCGGGGGTCCAGCGGCAGGCACGTGGCGCTGAGGTGATAGCCCAGCGGCTCAAACAAGCGGCGCAGGAATTCCTCGCCGCCGCGACAGGGCAGCGCGGAAATCTCGACGCGCAACGGCAGCGAAGTGTCCGACAGGCCCGGGCGGCCTTTGCATTCCGAGCCTGCCAGGGCGGTGCCAAACACCTCGGCAATCGCCACGCTGAGAAACGACGAAGCAACATAGGGGCGGTCGTTCACATACTGATCGAGCAGGCCACCTTCGCCCGCCGGCCCGCGACGGTTGCGGACCAAGCCCACCGGGTCCACCTCGACCAATAGGGCCACGGTGCAACGCGCCTCGCTTGCCTCTGGATAGAAGACATGAGCCTTGCCGAAAGAGAGATCAAACGACTGTGCTCGCGCCGGATTCTTGCGGAGCAAGTAACCCAGATCAGTCGCCGGGCGATGGGTGGTGGTGAGAGTTAGCAGCATAGAGAGACTCCTTTTGCCATGTCGCGCCTGGCTCTGATAAGAAAGCGGTTCGCCGCTTCGTAATCGGGGCGTTCGGGCAGTTTGGTTTCGGCCAGCGCGCCTTCAAAGTCGCAGTGAAGTTCTTTTCGCCAGGCGTCCACTTCGGGCCACGGCACTTCGCCACGTTTGACGGCGAAGTGCTTGAGAACCTCCATCTGTCCGCGGTGCAGAGAGAACTCGAAGCCGTCCGGAAACCGCACCAGAAACTTCTCTCCAGCCACCGCCGGCGTGCGCGCCACCACGCCGACCGCGCCGCGAGGATGCACTAGGGAATTGTTCGTCCCTCGAACTTCCACCAACGACACGACCTGCGTGCCGGCGGAAAGGTTGTCAGTGTGGTGCGCCATGCCCCAGCAGGATGCCGCAGCCGCCTCGTGCAAGCGATCAATAATTCGCACGAGCGGCCTTTCGATCTTGCCGAAAGGCTCGGCAGGAGCCTCGCCCTACCGCGGCCGGCATTTTCAAACACGCTCTTAGGCTGGCCGTGCCGCTAGTGGGAAGGTTAGTTCTACCACGAGGCCCGGGCCGTCCGTGCGGTTGAGCAGGCGACACTGGCCGCCGGTTTCGAGCACTAATGCGCCGACCATCGAGAGTCCCAGCCCCAGGCCGGGAACTTCGCCGGTAAATAACTTCTCGCCTTGATACTGGCGAGTGACGGTTTCATGCGGCTTGGCGCAGGTCGTCCGCGAGCAAATCGGGGCATCTGGCCCAGCAAATTCGCGGGGCCACGAATTTCTTGAACGCATGGGTTATTGGCAAAGACACGAGAAATTGGGGCCAG
>CAINDV010001323.1 GCA_903847485.1 uncultured Verrucomicrobiota bacterium | reverse complement strand
CTGGCCCCAATTTCTCGTGTCTTTGCCAATAACCCATGCGTTCAAGAAATTCGTGGCCCCGCGAATTTGCTGGGCCAGATGCCCCGATTTGCTCGCGGACGACCTGCGCCAAGCCGCATGAAACCGTCACTCGCCAGTCATAAATAAGCAACCAAATATCCCGATTTCACTGTCCATTTTTTCAAAACAAGCCCATCCAGGTGGTGGCGCAAATCTTCGCTGCCTGCGTCGGCATCGGTGCCTGTGGTCTGGGACGCCTGGGCGACAGGCGGGGAACAGGCTGAATATTGACTTCGTGAAAAAATAATTTGCAATGGCGGCAGCACTGGACAAAAGTGGCCGCGCAACCTGCGTCGGGCAGGGAAGTCTGCTGGGAGTCGGGTCTGCTGGGAGTTGGATTGGGTCTGGCTGTAAGTGTGTCATGATGATTGCGCGTCTTGCATATCGGCCGTTGCGTCAAAGCTTGGGGTGCCACCGCCTCCAGGTGTCGCGCGCAGTGGCTTCGCCCTGTGCTGTGCTAGCTCGGCTTACCCTGCGTAGCCCCGCGACGATAGCAATATCGAGTTCATCTCTCACGCGGCTTGAAGCCGTGTCCCCGCGCATTTTTAATCGGAAAACGTCATCGTTCGCCGTTGCGCCGTTGTGCATGCCGATCACCTGCCGAACTCGGCAGAACTAACGAAATTTCACAATCCCCTAAGCGATTCACAATAAACCACCTAGTAATTAAACACTGCACCTAACCTTCGGAGAAATCACATGCCATCAACACTAACACATCCTGGAGTCTATATCGAAGAACTGCCCAGCGGCGTCCACACCCTCACCGGTGTCGCCACATCCATCACCGCCTTCGTCGGACGCGCCGCCCGTGGGCCGGTGAACGAGGCGGTCACGCTCAACAGCTTCGGCGATTTCGAGCGCGTCTTTGGCGGCCTCTGGGCCGACAGCCCGCTGAGCTTCGCCGTGCGGGACTTCTACCTCAACGGCGGCGGCCAGGCGGTTGTGGTGCGGCTGTATCATCCGTTTTTCCCCACCGACACTCAGTTGGACGCCGCGCTCGCCGCCGCGCAGATGGTGTCCGTCGCGGCGGCCGCTTCGGTCGGGCCGACGCCGGCTGATGTAGCCGGAGCCGCACGCACAGCGGCTGATGACGCGGCCAACGCCGCCGAGCCACGCCACACCGCCGCTGATTTGGTGGCCAAGGCTGCCGAGACGGAAGCGGCCCGCGCCGGCGCCAGCGTAGCCTCCGTCAAAGCCGCCGCTGCTGCCGCCATCGCCGGTGCCGCGCCGATCAACCGCGCCCGGCTCACCGTCGGCACGCTCGGCCTGGAAGCGGCCAATCCCGGCGCTTGGGGCAACCAGTTGCGCGCCCGCATTGACACCGACGTGAAGGGCGCCGACGCGGCGAACCACTTCAACCTCAGCGTGAAAGACCTCGGCACCGGCCAGATCGAAGTCTTCCGCAACGTCTCCGTCCTCGCCAGCCACGCGCGGAACGTCACCAAGGTGCTGGCCCAGGAAAGCCGCCTCGTTCGCACACACGGAGCGCTGCCCGGCTCCACGCCGCCGCCCAGCAATCCGGCCCCCAAGGGCATCGTGCCACCCGGCGAAGACCCGTTCTCCGCCACCAACTCCACCGCCGTTTCCACCCAAGCCTCCGATGGCTCGGTGCCGGTCGCCGGCGATTACACCGGCAGCGAGACGAACAAGACCGGCATCTTCGCGCTGGCGGGAGCGGACTTGTTCAACCTCCT
>CAINDV010001322.1 GCA_903847485.1 uncultured Verrucomicrobiota bacterium | reverse complement strand
CCGCCGCCGCGCGCTGGTTCCGAAAGGCTCGGCAGGAGCCTCGTCCTACCGCGGCAGGCGTTTTCAAACAGGCTCTAAGCGGTTTTCTTGGCGGTTTCAACTGCATAGATACAGTTAAGAACAGCGCATCAAGCTCGTCAGCCGCCAATCCACCCATATCTGTCAGGTCGGCAACGCCCGTCTCGGCCTCAGCCAGCAATTGGCGGAGAACATCATGGTCAAGACGATTCCCGCCCCGGTCCTAACGCCTGGATGATGACTTCGACCGCGCTGGCCGCAAGGGCCTCTTCGCGTACCTACGGCTAAGAGCGTGTATGAAAACGCCTGGCGTGGTAGGGCGAGGCTCTTGCCGAGCCTTAACGACCGCGGCAATGCGATCCTGCCAAACGGCTCGGCAGAAGCCTCGCCCTACCACGCCAGGCGTTTTCATACACGCTTTAAGAAGCACCTCGGACTTACGGTTTGTGGAGACGATAAAATCGGCTGCCAGAGCTGGCCGAGTTAGTTACCTGTTGGCGTAACCCGGTGAGCACAGGCGGGTTAGTCACCGCCAACCAATTGGTGTCGGTGAGGCTGGCCACTGAGACGAGAGTATAATTCAATGCCGACGCCGGCCAAGAGAGGATCACATCCGCGCCGTTCTGCTCCACTTGGAGTTGCGGCGGCTCAACTTGGTAAAACCGCATCGCCCCGACGGTGACCGTCGCGTTGGTCGAAGTGCCGCCCAGCAGGCCGAAGAAGAACTCTAAGCTCTGCCCCGCCCAGCGCGACACGTCAATCGGCCCGCTGTTAAGTGTCTGGTTCGTCGGCATGTATTTCCCCTCCAGCGCGAAGACATTCGTACCGGCGATGTTCGCTGAGAGTAAGTCTTCCCCTGCATCACCGGCCAGCGAGAAGTCAAAACAGAAGACCGCGGCATTCGTCGGCACCGCCACCGGTATCCACACCATCGCCGGTTGGTTGGTAGGGTCGCCTCCACCCTTCTTGTTATGCGGCGGCGGGGCTGGGGGCGTCGTTTGCAGATTCATCTGTAGCGACCAGACAGGCGACTGTTGGACCCCGTTCTCCATGTAATAGGCCGGCGTGCTCCCGGCGGTGCCGGTGAAGACGGGCGTTCCCGGAGGCGTGTGCGGGATAAAACCTTCCGCTACTCCCGCCACCACCGACCCGGCTTTCTGCAAGACTCCCACGGCAAAGTTCAGCGCGCTTTGCAGCCCGAACCGCCCCAAGTCCCGTTTCACACGCATAAAGGCGTCCTGAATTTCCTGTAGGCTCTGGAAAGGAACCAGCGCCAGTTCGCCAGAGGTCAGCGGATCCTGACCGAGCAGCGAGCCAGTTAGATAGGGACTAGGATTGAGAAAGGGCGGAACACTTCCCAACCGCTCGAAGCCGTAGCGATTTCCTAGCAGCGCCTCGAAAGGCGTGGCGGCGGTCTCTCCGTACCACCGGAGGGCATACCCGTGGACACTTGTAAGGTAGGTCCAGGGGTCACTCGTGTCTCCGTAGGCGGGCGCTTTCGTGAGCCAGACGTTGACCGCGTCGGGGTGATAGAACCCGACCAGGCTGATGTAGTTATCAATCCACGCCTGCTGTTGGCGCGGGATAGGTGACACATAGCCGCAGGTAAAGACGCTGCCCACATCATAGGGCGCTTCAACGTCAATCAAGGTATAGCCTACTTGCACCAAGGTTCCTTCCACGTTCGCTATAGCTGCGTCGTCCAGCAACGTCACTTGCGTCTTGCCGGGTAGCCAGTCCAAGGCCCCGCCGGTTTGCTCGTTCAAATAATTCACCGCCGAGGCGTTGACCAAAGTGCCGAGACTGCTGCCTACGAAGTGGACCGCCTGTCGGTAAGTCGCGCCGAAGGTCGTCACCAGCGTTTGCCCCAGTTTTGCGCCTTCCCTGGGCGTGGCTGAGAGCGCCTTAGACAAGAGTGCTCCGGTCCCGGCTGAGTTATGCCAATCCCAAGCCAGGATGTTCGCGGCAGTTACTCCGCCATCAACCATGTTAGCCGCCATGTCCCGCGCCCAAACGTCCGGATCGCTATTCCAACCGTGGGTAAGAATGACCGTTGGCTTGGACAGATCAAACGGTCCATTGGCAACGAAAGCACCGTTGACGAATACCTTCAGTTGAGGCCCGGTCACGACCGCCAAAGCGGGAGATTCTGCCGCGCGAGTTACTGTCTGAACTAACGGCGCGGCGGGCCGGACTTCCAACGCGAAGTGCTGAATCTGCGTCTCGCCCGGCGACACCTTCACCCCGTAGCCCAAGGCTGTCAGGTAACTCGTCTTTTGCGCCCGCAGTTGATAGGTGCCCGCCGGTAGAGAGTTGAGTTGGTAATAGCCGCTCGCATCCGTGCTGGCCTGACTGCGCACCACGTCGTTCTGCAAAGCTGACACCGTGGCACCCGCCAGACTCGCGCCGGGCGTGTCGGTGACATAGCCGGCGAAGGTGGCAGTGCCGATACTCGCTCTGAGAGTATCCACCGTGAACAAGCCGGAGCTTGCGTCGCTGGCGCTGCCGGAGAAGCGGGTGTCCACTTGGAAGAAGCCCGACACAGCGGTGCCATTGCTGAAACCCCACCGCGTATCTGTGGTGAACAGGTCCGATACGCCTTGGCCCTGGTCCGCTCGCAGCGGCAGGCAAAGGCAGAGCAGGGCGAAGCAGACCGCGAGAAAGAGCGCCGCATGGTATCCGGCGTTGGTCGCGAGTCGGAACCGTGAGCCTGGGCGTAGCCTGCTCTCTATACACGTCTTCAGAACGCAGGGCGTGATTCGAGAATCCCAAAGGGATTCTGGACCAAAGCCCAGGGTTGCGAGGAACGAGCTACCCTGGGAAGACATCGTGGAAAGGTTGTCAACCCCAACGGGGTTGTGTCTGTATTCGTCGTGCCCCCCGAGCCGCAACCCCGGTGGGGTTGCCGATTGCTTCCTCGCCCTGACCCAGGGTAGCTCGTTCCTCGCAACCCTGGGCTGCAAGCCACAATCCCGTTGGGATTGGAAATGCGTGCCAGGAGCAGGGCGTAGCGGCGTCTCGGCAGAGCGCCGCATACTGTCTTTGCCCAAGCCAGCGGCGCTCTGCCGAGTGGTAGGGCGAGGCTCCTGCCGAGCTGCCGTGGT
>CAINDV010001321.1 GCA_903847485.1 uncultured Verrucomicrobiota bacterium | reverse complement strand
CATCGCTGGCGATGCAGCCATCGGTCTAGTCGCCCCAACGCATGTCCCGCCAACCTGAAAAATTACCCAACGCAAGAGCTGCCCCGAGCGCTGGAACCGAGATCAGCCCTGGCAGGTTCATGGGCAGAGTTGCTGCAACAGGCCTGCCACTGAGCACAGCGGAAACCCATTTTTCTGTCCCCACTGTTTCTGTCTTTGGTCTTTCTGCCGAGGTAACGGGGCGCGTGTTTCAGAGACTCCTTGCGTCGTCGCCTACAGTTTTGAGACAAGCGCTTTCTGTGCGCGATGTGCCCGTCCCAGGAAGCGCTGGGTTCTGGAAAACGCGTCGCAGCAGGCCCGCGAGCTTCTGGCTGCGACGCTGCGTTTCAGGCGGTTGCCATCCGGCGGAAGAGGTGGGCTGCGCTGGAGACGTGTGTGCCGGTCTGACTGTCCTTGATCTGCGCTTGGCGCGCTTGCGTTTCCATAGCGGCGGCTTGGGCGGCCACGGCCAGATCTTGGCCGGAAGGGTCGGCGGGGGCGGTGGCGGCGGCGCGCATCTGGGCGGCCCGGCTGATGGTTTCCTCCGGCGTTTGCCCGGAGGCGACGCTCAGTTTGACCTCGCCGCCCACGGCGTAGAGCTTGCCGTCTGGCCCGGTCTGGTAGGTGAATTGCGGCCCTCCGACGGCCAAGGATCCTGCCGCCGCCATGTGTTGGGCCTCGTGGAGGCGCACTTCCCGGTCGCGCGCCGCCAGCTTAGCCACTTGGGCCACTTCCTCGACTGTTAGGCGCGGCCGCACTGCGGATGTCACGCTCCCGACTCCGCTGATGGCTGTGGCTTCTGGCATGACGTTATCCTTGGGCTGAGTTCATGGCGGACGTGGTTAACCTGGCGCTCACTTTACGCGAAGGTTTTGGTGAGGAAAGCAAGCTGCTGAGTGTTGAGGGCCTGCGCCTGTTCCATGGCCACGAAGCTCGCATTCAAACGGTCAACTTCGGCCTGAACGAGTTTCTCCATGTCCACGATCTGGGGGCCGATGGCCGCCGCCTGCTTGGTGAGGGTGGCTTGGTGCGCCGTCATGCTGCCCTCGTCGCCGATGGTAGATTCGAGGAAGGAATCAAAGCTGACGGCGAAGCCGTCCTCGCTGTTGGAGAAGAAGTCCTTGATCGAGGCCGGGTTGTTGGCGAGCGCCGTATCAAGGGCGGAGATACCGCTGGTGGACAGCGCGTCGTCGTAGCCGTTGGACGAAATCCCAAGGCTCTCCAGACGCGCAATCGAGCCGGTGAGACCGCTGATGGTGCCGGTGGCCAAGTAGCGTAGCCGGGAACTGAGGTTCGTAGCTTCCGAGTCGTCGGCGAGGAGGCCGGCGGTGACCTTGCCCTTGGCGTCGGTGGTGCTGGCGGTTTGGCTGCTGATCATAGCCTGGGTGGCGTTGTAGGCGTCCGCGAAGCCGGTGATGGCGCTCTTGATCTTGGCGGTGTCCACGCCCACCGTAACCGTGAAGCTCGGGGCATCGGTGGTGGCCTCGGTCAAGGCGGTCACGCTTAGGCCGGTGAGGCCGGAACTGGCGGCGGAGATGGTGTTGCTCTGGCTGGTAAGCTCGCCACCGCCATTGATGGTGTAGAGGAGGTTGTCGCCCAGCGCGAGCGTGCCTCCCAGTTTTTCGCTGTCGTTCAGCAGTCCGGTGGCTTTCAGAAAATTTCCGGTTTTATCCTCCAAGGCGATGCCGACGCTGCCGGTGCTCTTGTTGGTCAGCGAGAAGCGGTCGTTGACAGAGTCGTAGCTGGCCACCACTCCGGCGGTGGAGGAGTTGATGCGGTTCAGCACGTCGGCCACGCTGTCGCTGGAGGTGTCGTATTCGATGCTGACGCCGTTGACCTCGAATTCGCCGGCCGTGCCACCGGTTACAGCCATGGAAAAATTGGCCGAACTGAGGGCACCACTGAGCTTGACGGAGCCGAGTTCACTGCCGCTGGCGATGCTTCTACTGTTGTTGGAATACAGCTTGGCGACCTGGAGGAAGTTGCTGGTGTCGGTGGCGCTGCCAAGCACGATATTGCTCTCGTCATCGCTGGCGAGCGTGATCTTGTCGTTGGCTTCGTCGTAGCTGGCCGTCACGTTACCCGTGGCAGTGGCTATCTTGTCGAATACGCCGCCCAAGGTATCGGTGGACTCTACCGTGACCTGCTTGCCATTGACCGTGAATGTGCCCGCGGTGACTGCGGTGGCAAAGCCAGCGGAACTTAACGAAAGCGAGGATACATCGCTTGACTCGTTGAGCCTCTTGCCGACGCCAATCGTGCCGGTGTAGTTGGTTTCGGTGGCGAGCCGGGAGATGGCAAAGGTGTATTTCCCGACCGTGGCCCCGGCGGACACCGAGGCCGTGCCGAGCGTGCTGTTGCTGGAGCTTGCGGTGCGGCTGTCGTAGAGAGTCGGATCCTTGAGCGTGGTGACCCGGTTGCGCAAGACGCCCAACTGGGTCGCCAGGGAGCCGAACGCGTTGTTGCGTTCCTGGATTTTGGTTTGCTCGGCCAGCAGCGTCGCCTGCGGTGCCCGCTCCACGTCTGCGAGTTGGCTCACCAGCGTCTGCCAGTCAAATCCCGATGCGAGTCCTGATATTGCTAAATTCATATTATGCCATCAAGGCAAGCCGGTATCGGCCAACGGCGGAAAGACTTTAGTGGAATTTTTGCGAGAACTACCGAAAGGCCTAAATCCGAATGACGAATGAAGGACGAAGCTCGAAGCCTGTTGCATCCTCGATTCGAGGGAGCGCAAAGTTCGGCCCACCACCGCCCCGTCGGAAGCGACGCTTCGGCCTTCGGATTCGGGCTTCTTCCGTCATTTGTCATTTGGCTTCGGTCGCTCCCGCCGGTGCCCCATGCATGTCGAAGACTTGGATTTCACGTTTCACGCCCCCAGTGCTCCGCGCGCGCCGGGACCAACAAAAAGCCCCGGCTGAACTGGCGTTCACCCGGGACTTTGCCGACTTCGGTCGGCCTAGCCCAAGAGCCGGAGTACGGCCTAGGGCTGTCGGTTCGCCTGGGCCAGCATGGCCGTGCCTGCCTGAACGAGCACATTGTACCGGGCGAACAAGGTGCTTCCTCGGCCACATCTACGCAGCAGAGTCAGCTATCGTCAGGATTGGGGAACACTTTAGCTGTGATCCTTTAACCCGAATTCCGAAGTTGGCCGCAAAGAACGCAAAGAAACGCACAGCGGGACAACGAGTTTGGTGGGTTCCGAACCATGCCAGGTTTTTTCCCGGCGGCCCAGCCCTACAGCCTTCTCTTTGTGCTCCTTGCGTTCTTTGTG
>CAINDV010001320.1 GCA_903847485.1 uncultured Verrucomicrobiota bacterium | reverse complement strand
CTCGTCACGATCGATGCCCTGGGCTGCCAAAAGACCATCGCCAAGGAAATCATCGAGGCCGAGGCCGACTACGTGCTGGCCCTCAAAGGCAACCAAGGGACGGTCCCTGCCGAGGTGCAGAGCTACCTGGACGACGCCCTCCTCCAACAGGGACCGGCACCGACCCAGCCGTCCAAGGCTCAGTCGGAGCCTGCGCTTGCCCACACCGAGAGGGTGGACAAGGAGCACGGCCGGCTGGAAATCCGGCGCTACTGGCAAAGCGACTGGCTGAGTTGGTTCGCCGACCGGGCCAAGTGGGAAGGCTTGCGCAGTGTGGGCGTGGTGGAAAGCGTGCGGCAAGTGGGCGCGGAGCCACCGCCGGTGGCGCGGCGCTACTACCTGAGCAGTCTGGCGGTGGACGTGGAGCAGTTTGCGCGCGCCGTGCGCGGGCACTGGAGCGTGGAGAATTCTTTGCACTGGTGCCTGGACGTGCAGTTGGGGGAAGACCAGAGCCGGGCGTGCACGGGCCACGCGCTGAAAACCTGGCCACCCTGCGCCGCCTGGCGCTGAACTTACTGAAACGCGACCAGACCAAGAAGGGCGGCCTCAAAGGCAAACAACTTAATGCCGGGTGGAACCACGACTACCTGCGCCACTTACTGGCTTTTTGATGCGTCTGCCCTGGGAGAATCCTCGACACGCTAGGGCGGATTTTTTACAGTGCGTGCGCATGGCAACCGTCGCTCCATCCCTCGTCCGTGAACTGCGCGCAATCTGCGGCGAAGACGGTGTGATCACCGATCCGCGACAGTTGGTGGTCTATGAGTGCGACGCCTACACGATGGAGAAAAACCTACCGGACGCCGTCGTGCTACCGGGCAGTACCCAGCAGGTTGTGGAGGTCGTCAAGCTTTGCGCCGCCCACAAGCTGCCGATCATCCCGCGCGGCACGGGCACCAGCCTCAGCGGCGCGGTGCTGGCGGTGGATGGCGGTGTGGTGATCTGCACCGCGCGGCTCAACCGCATCTTGAGCGTGGATTTCCGCAACCGCCGCGCGTTGGTGGAGGCCGGCGTGCCAAACCTCTGGATCACCAACGCCGTCAAGCACCGCAGCCTGATGTTCGCGCCGGACCCGTCGAGCCAGCCCTCCTGCACCATCGCCGGCAACATCGCCTTCAACGCCGGCGGGCCGCACACGTTGAAGTACGGCGTCACCACCAATCACGTCCTCGGATTCGATCTCGTGCTGCCCAGCGGCGAGGTCGTCTGGCTCGGCTCCGAACCGGAGGGCGGCGAGGAGGTGGACGGTTACGATCTGCGCGGCGTGGTGATCGGCAGCGAGGGCATGTTCGGCATCATCACCCGCGTGGTGGTGCGCCTCATCAAGGCGCCGCCAGCCTTCCGCACGGTGCTGGGCGTGTTCGACACGATGGACGATGCCTCGCGGACTGTCAGCGACATCATCGCCGCCGGCCTCATTCCAGGCGCGATGGAGTTGATGGACCAACCCATCACCCGCGCGGTCGAGGAAGGCTTTCACGTCGGGCTGCCGCTGGACGCGGGCGCGGTGCTCATCACTGAACTCGACGGCCTCGAAGCGGGGCTGGACCGACAATTGCAACGGGTGATCGAAATCTATCGGATGAACCGCGTGCGCGAGGTCCGCCCGGCCGCGTCGGCGCAGGAACGGATGGACCTCTGGAAATGCCGGAAGCGGGCGTTTGGCGCAATCGGCCGGATCAGCCCGAACTTTGTCACGCAGGACGGCGTGGTGCCCCGGACGCGGCTGCCGGAGATCATGCAGTTTATCTACGCGATCTGCAAAGAACGCGGCCTCGGCGTCGCCAACGTGGCCCATGCGGGCGATGGCAACATTCACCCGATCATCTTTTACGACGAGCGCATTCCCGGCGACGTCGAGAAGGCGTACGCGTGCAGCATCGAGATCGTGCGGAAATGCGTGGAGTTGGGCGGCACCGTGACCGGCGAGCACGGCATCGGCGTGGAGAAGGCGGATTTGATGGCGGTGCAATTCAGCGCCGCCGACCTCGACGCCATGAAGCGCGTGCGGCACGCGTTCGATCCCGAAGGCCGTTGCAACCCGCACAAGATGTTCCCCGGCGGCAAACGGCGGCTGGGTTTCGTGCCGAAGAGGCAGATCGCCGCATGAGCATCGTCGCCTACGCCCCTGATGACCTGACCGTGTCGGCGACCGCCGACACCACGCTGGCGGCCTTGCAGGAGCATCTGGGTCAGCGCGGACAGTGGCTGCCAGTGGACCCGCCGCACCCAGAGCACGTGACGGTCGGCGATATCGTGGACCGCAACCTCAGCGGCCCGCGCCGTTACGGTCACGGCACGATCCGCGAACATCTGCTCGGCATCCGCGCGCAACTTGCGGACGGCCGGACGATCAAGAACGGCAGCGCGGTGGTGAAGAACGCGGCCGGATACGATCTGTGCCGGCTGTTCACTGGCGCGGGTGGCGAGTTGGGCACGCTGCTGGAAGCGACGTTCAAGGTGCAGCCCCGGCCGGAACTGGAGCGGTTCGTGGAAGCGCATTTTCCCACGGTGGAAGCGGCGGCGGATTTCGTGGAGAAGGTGGATACTTCGGTGCTACTGCCCGCGGTGCTCGATCTTCATCGTCTGGCGGCGGCGAGTGACTGGACGGTGGTGGTGGGTTTTGCCGGCGACCGCGAATCGGTCGAATGGCAGTGCGCCGAAGCGGCACGTTTCGATGCCCTGGCGGAATCGGACCTGGATTATGACGCGCGGTTTTGGGCCGGGGGGACCGGCGGCGATCCACCGGCACAAAAGCTATCGGTGCTGGCATCGAGACTGACGGCGGCGGTTCAGGGATTGGGCGCGGGCGTCACGTCTTTGGTGGCCCGTGCGGGCAATGGAGTGATTTATTATCGTGGCGGCCCCGCTGCGCCGAAGCCGGCGCTGCCGCGGACGCTGATGCAGCAATTGAAGGATGAATTCGACCCCCAACACAAACTCCCCGCCTTCCAGGCCTGAGACGTTCCTGGACGAGCGGTCGGCGTTGAGCTGCGTCCACTGCGGGCTGTGTCTTGCGGCGTGCCCGACGTATCTCGAGACGGGCAACGAAAACCGCTCGCCGCGTGGCCGCGTCTATCTGATGCGCCAGCTTCAAAGCGGCCGTGCTGCGCTGGATGCCGTGGCCGTGGCGCCGATTGACTCATGCCTCGGCTGCCTGGCGTGCCAGCCGGCGTGTCCGGCCGGGGTTCATTACGGTGAGTTGCTGGAGACGACACGGGATTTCATCGAGCGACGGTTCACGCGGCCGTGGTTCGAGCGGGTATTGCGACGCTGGGTAATCGAGGGCGTGTTTCCATTCCCGTGGCGCATGAGGCTGGCGCTGCTGCCACTGAAACTCATCCGGGCGCTGGGGCTGGAGCGGTTTCTACCCAAGTTCGCGCGCGACGCGGCGGCGTTGGTGCCGTCCGATGTAAGGATGGTGGATTTGCCGGAGATTTCGCCGGGTGAAGGCCCGCTCAAGGGGCGCGTGGGAATAATCACCGGCTGCGTGCAGAGCGTGCTCTTCAGCCAGACCAATGCGGCCACGTTGCGTCTGCTCAACCGGGCGGGCTACGACGTGATCGCACCGATGGAGCAGGGCTGTTGTGGCGCACTCTATTCACACAGCGGCCGGCTGGAGAAGGCGCGCGAGTGCGCCCGGCACAACATCGCGACGTTCGAGCGGCACAGACTTGATTACATCGTCATCAACGCCTCGGGGTGCGGCTCGACGCTGAAGAACTACGGCCAACTATTGAAGGATGATCCGGCGTGGGCAAAACGAGCGGAGGCGTTCGCGGCAAAGGTGCGCGATTTTGTGGAGGTCATGGTGATTTCGAAATCCGAAATCCGAGTTCTGAATTCCGAAGTGGGGGTTCGGACTTCGGACTTCGGACTTCGGACTTCCCTTGTGACCTACCACGATGCCTGTCACCTGGCCAACGCGCAGGGCATTCGCCAGCAGCCGCGCGATTTGTTGAGGGCAGTCTGCGGCGCGAACTTCGTGGAACTGCCCGAAACCGAGCTGTGTTGTGGCAGCGCGGGAACCTACAACCTCACCCAACCGGCGATGGCGGCGCGCTTGCAGGAGCGCAAGACCGGGAACATCCTCAAGACCGGCGCGAAGATCGTGGTCACCACCAATCCCGGCTGTTTGCTCCAAATCCGCGCCGGCCTGAGCAAAGCAGGGCGCGCGGACATCGAAGCGTTGCACATGGCGGATTTCCTGGAGCGCAAGCTCTCGCCGAGTGATTGCCCGGTTGCGCCGGGCCGCAAGCCGAACCTTTGTTTGACTCCACCCGCCGCTGGCTCCTAATATCCGCACCTTTCAACCTTTGAGTGAACTCGTATGCCTTTGCCCAACTTGCCAGAACAATTCAATGCTGCGGCAGCCCTTGTGGATTCGCACATTGCGGCGGGGCGTAGCGACAAGCCGGCGATCTTGTGTGGCGACCGGACCATTACCTACCAGCAACTTTACGAGAACGTCAACCGCGTCGGCAACGCCCTCTTGAAGCTGGGCGTGCGGATTGAGCAGCGGGTGGCTGCCCTCGTGCCCGACAGCCCGGAGTGCGTCTATGCTTTTCTCGGGGCCATGAAGATCGGGGCTGTGTCCGTCCCGCTCAACACCATGCTCGTGGCCAAGGACTACAAATACCTGCTCAACGACTGTCGCGCCCATGTGCTGGTGGTGGATTCTTCGCTCCTGCACCACGTCCTCGAGGTCCGCGAGCACCTGGACCACCTGGAACATATTGTCGTGGTCGGGGATGACCACAAGGGGCCGCTGATTTTGAGCGAGTTGATGGCCGCGGCCTCGCCGAAGCTCGAACCCGCCAACACTAGCAGGGACGATTCAGCGTTCTGGCTCTACAGCTCGGGCACCGGCGGCGCCCCGAAGGCTGCCATCCATCTCCACCATGACATGATCTTCACGGCCGATCTCTACGCCCAGGACACCATCGGCCTGCTGGAGTCCGATGTGTCTTTCTCGTCCGCCAAGACGTTCTTCGCCTATGGGCTGGGCAACGGCCTGTACTTTCCGCTGCGACTGGGAGGAACGACGGCGCTCCTGCCGGATCGGCCTTTGCCCGAGGCGATTTTCAAGGCCATTGACCGCCATCAGCCGACAGTGTTTTACAGCGTGCCCACGAGTTATGCGAACATGCTGCATTACGCGGAGAAGACGGGCCGCAAGGAACTTGGCCGCGTCCGAATGTGCGTGTCCGCCGGCGAACAACTGCCCGCGGCCCTGTATGAGAAGTGGCGGGCGCGGTTCGGGGTTGAAATCGTGGACGGCATCGGTTCCACAGAAATCCTGCACATCTACATCTCCAACCGCCCCGGCCAGGTTCGGCCGGGCAGCACGGGCCAGGTTGTTCCGGGCTTCGAGGCGAGAATCGTCGACGATCACGGCCAGGATGTGCCGGTCGGCGAAACCGGCACGCTGCTGGTTAAGGGCGATAGCATCGCCACCGGCTACTGGAACCATCACAAGCTGACCCAGGAGACGTTCCTGGGCGAGTGGATCAACACGAGGGACAAGTTCTACATGGACGCGGCCGGCTATTATTGGTACGCGGGCCGGACGGATGACATGTTCAAGGTCAGCGGCATGATGGTCTGGCCGACGGACGTTGAGGGCGTTCTCCAGCGCCACCCGGCGGTGCTCGAAAGCGGCGTCATTGGCGCGCCGGACGAGGACGGGCTGACCAAGGTGCGGGCCTACGTGGTGCTCAAGGATGGCCATCCGCCATCGCAGGAACTTGTGCGTGAACTGCAACTATTCGTCAAGACCAACTCCATGCCGCACAAGTATCCGCGCTCTGTCATTTTCGTTAAAGACCTGCCCAGGACGGCCACCGGCAAGATCCAGCGCTACAAGCTCCGGGAAATCGCCGCACGCGGCGACCAGCACGGCAGCGCCACGGGACTCGAGCTGCAACTGTGATCCTTGCACGACAACAAGGAGGGTTCGTGACATGAATCACCGAGAAATCCGAAATCCGAAATCCGAAATCCGAAAGAAACCCGAAGTCCTAAATCCGAAGTATCGCGCGACCGGGCTTTGCGACTGGGCTTTGTTTCGGTTTTCGGATTTCGGAATTCTTTCGGTTTTCGGATTTCGGCCTTCGGATTTCTAGCATGAGTTCCATTGACTTCAGCGTGACGGAGGGCCGTTGCGTCCTGCGCCTCAACAACCCGCCGGTCAACACCATCACCCTGTCCATGCTGGAGGAGTTCCGCTCGGCGCTTCGCCGGGCCAACGCCGACGACAGCGTCCGGAGTCTCGTGATCACTGGCATGCCCGGACATTTCAGCGCCGGGGCGGATGTGGGCCTCTTCCACGGCATCAAGACTGCCGAGGACGCGGGGCGCCTGTCACGGGTATTCCAAGAGGCGTTCCAGGAAGTGGAAGATTCCGCCAAGCCGGTGGCCGCAGCCGTGGCCGGCAAGATGATGGGCGGCGCGCTGGAACTGGCGATGGCCTGCCATGTCCGTGTCTGCGAGCGCGGCACAATGTTCAGCATGCCGGAGGTGAATCTCGGCATCAATCCCGGCGCCGGCGGGACGCAACGCCTGCCCCGGCTGGTCGGCGTCGAAGCCGCGCTGAAGATGCTGCTGACGGGCCAGGCACTGAACGCAACGGAGGCGGCAGCGGTGGGCCTTGTGGACGAGGTCTGCGACGCGCCTGATCTCGTTGCCTGCGCCGCGAGGTTGCTGGCCGCCAACACCTTGCGCAAGACCCGCGACCGGACCGATAAGGTCAGTGACTGCGCGGCCAACGACATTGCCTTTGCCCAAGCCGCGAAACGGATCGCCGGAACCCGACCGGAACTCATCGCTCCGTCCGTCATCCTCGAAGCAGTTCGGATCGGCCTCGAGAAATCGTTCGACGCCGGTCTGCGGGCGGAGCAGGAACTTTTCGCCCGCTGCATGGACACGCTGGCGACGCGGAACAAGATTCACGTCTTCTTTGCCACGCGCGACACGGCCAAGGTGCCCGACTTGGGCGAAGCGCAGTCGCGTCCGGTCGCCCGCGTCGCCGTGATCGGGATGGGATTGATGGGCACAGGCATCGCCCAAGCCGTCACCCAGGCCGGATTGCCGGTGATCGTGACGGATGAAAACCCAGCCGCCTTGCAAAACGGACAGGAGCGGATACGGGGATCCCTCCAAAAGCGTGTCGCGCAAGGCAAGTTGTCGCCGGAACGGGCGGCGGCGATGGTGAAGCTGCTTTCCGCGACGACCGATTGGCACGAGGTCGCCCGGGCCGACTTGGTGATCGAGGCGGTGTTCGAGGACGTTGACGTGAAACGATCCGTGCTTGGTACCGTCGAACGCCTCGCCTCCGACGAGACCATCATCGCCTCCAACACGTCCACGATCTCGCTGGACGTCCTCGCCGCGGGCATGCGCCAACCGGAGCGTTTCATCGGCCTGCACTTCTTCAATCCCGCCCAAGTCATGCCGCTGCTGGAGGTGATTCGCCGCGACAGCACCGCGCCGGAAGCCGTCGCGACCGCGCTGCGGTTCGCCAAGGCCATCCGCAAGACGCCCGTGCTGGTTCGCAACCGCGAAGGCTTCATCGTCAACCGCATCTTCATCCCGTACTTGGAGGAAGCGTTCTGGCTGCTGGAGGACGGCGCCGACGCGGAGGCGATTGACCAAGCGATGGTCGCGTTCGGTTTCCCGATGGGGCCGCTGACGCTGACGGACATGGCCGGCATGGACATCCTTGTTCACGCCGCCGCCCTGCTCGGCCGCGCCTTCCCCCGCCACGGGCAGATTTCGCCGGTCGCGACCACGATGGTCGAGCACGGGTTGCTGGGCCAGAAACGTGGCGCGGGCGTTTATCTCTACGCCAAGGGCGACCATGCGCCCCGCCGTAACCCGGCCACTGAAGAGATACTTGCCCAGGTGCGCCAGCGCGGCGGCAAGTCGCCGCGGGTGGTCAGCGCCGGGGAAATCACGCAGCGGCTTGTGCTGCGGATGGTGGCCGAGGCGTTTTACGTGCTGGAGGAAGGCCTCGTCCAGCGCGAGTCCGATGTGGACGCTGCGATGGTGCTCGGCACCGGCTTTCCCGATTTTCGAGGCGGCGTGCTGAAATACGCCCGCGACATCGGCCTGAAGAATGTATTGACCCAATTGCGAATTCTGACTAACCAACTGGGCGATCGATTTGCCCCGTGCAATATGTTGAACGAACTGAAAGACACCCAATGACGACACAAACAGCTCCCCCCCCACCGGAACGCAAGGATCTCGAAACCACCAAGAAGATGCGGGCCGTGATGGGCAACTACTTCATGGAACTCGAAAACGGCCCGAAACAAGGCAAGAAGACCGCCTGGTGTACCAGCGTCGGGCCGGCGGAGTTGCTCCGCGCGCTCGGCTACAATGTCTATTTCCCCGAAAACCACGGCGCGATGCTCGGCGCGACCCGCATGGCATGCGACGTCATCCCGCTGGCCAATGCGCGCGGTTACTCCCCCGACATCTGCTCCTATCTGACCAGCGACATCGGCTCCTACCTCAAGGGCGAGACGCCGCTGAAGAAGATGGGCATGTCGGGACATCCGAAGGCCGACGTGCTGGTCTTCAACACCAACCAGTGCCGCGACGTGAAGGACTGGTTCCAGTTCTACGCGCGCGAGTGGAATGTGCCGTGCATCGGCATCCACACGCCGCGCTCGCTCGGCGATCTTGACGACTCGATCATCGAGGATGTCGCCCGTCAGACGGAGGCGCTCGTGCCGGCGCTGGAACAGGTCGCCGGTCGGAAGCTTGACCCCAGCCGGCTCAGGGAAATCACGGTGCTCTCGAAGCGCTGCACCGAGTTGTGGAAGGCGGTGCTCGAAACCGCCGCCAACGTGCCCGCGCCGATCTCGTTCTTCGACGGCACGATCCAGATGGGGCCGGCCGTGGTGTTGCGCGGTGAACCGAGCGCGGTGGAATACTACGAGGTGCTGCTGGCCGAACTGAAGCAGCGCGTCGCCGACGGCATCGCCGCCGTGCCGGGCGAGCGGTTGCGCGTGTATTGGGAGGGCATGCCGATCTGGGGCAAGCTGCGCGACCTATCCACGCAGTTTGCGAGCCTCAAGACGTGCGTGGTCGCCTCGACCTACTGCCATAGCTGGATCTTCGACGATCTCGACCCGGACGATCCATTCCGCGGCATGGCGCGCGCCTATTGCCGGCTGTTCATCTGCCGGAGCGAGGATGCGAAGGAGCGCTACATCGAGGAGATGGCGGCGAAATACAAGCTCGACGGCATCATCTACCACGACGCCAAGACCTGCCCGAACAACTCCAACAACCGTTACCAGATGCCGCAACGTCTCGAAGCGAAGCTGGGCATACCGCATCTGGTCATCAACGGCGACCTGAACGACCTGCGGCTTTACTCCGAGGAGCAGGCGCGCACCAACATCGAGGCGTTCGTGGAACAGCTTGCGCAGTAATTGACACCTGGATCGCGAGGCACGCGTACGACTGGCTGCTCACTCATCACTTTTCATGCGTTACTGTTGTGGCATTGACATTGGCGCTTCCACGGCCAAGCTCGTGATCGTTGACGAAGCGGGGCGCATCGTGGGGCGGGCGCTCCGGCGCTCCGGCGTGGACTACGCCGCCGCCGCCGAGCAGAATCTCGCCGAGGCGCTCGCCACCGCAGGGCTGAAGCGGGAGGATATCACACGCACGATCTCCACCGGTTACGGCCGGGACAACGTCGCCTGGTCCAACGGGCGTTTGACCGAAATCACCTGCCACGCGCACGGCGCGTGGTTCCACTTCCGCCGCCGGATCACCGTCATTGACATCGGCGCCCAGGACAGCAAGGTGATCCACCTTGACGAGGCCGGGCGGCGTTCCAGCTTCAAGATGAACCGCAAGTGCGCCGCCGGCACCGGGGCCTTTCTGGAGGAGATCGCCCTGCGCCTGGCCCTGAATGTCGCGGACCTCAACGGTCTGGCGGAGCAATCCCGGAAGGAAGTCACGCTGGGCAGCTTCTGCACCGTATTCACCGCCACGGAGATTCTGTCGAAGATTCGCGCGGGTGACCGAGTCGAGGACATCGTCAAGGGCGCGTTTCGTTCGGTGGTCAGGCGGATTGCAGAGATGGACGCGGTGGACGGCGACCTCGTAATGACCGGCGGGGTGGCCGCGCACAACCCCTGCCTGGTCCGGCTGGTGGGCGAGTCGTTCGGCAAGCCGGTGCTCGTTCCGCCCGACCCGCAGCTCACCGGCGCCCTCGGAGCCGCGCTGCTCGCCATGGAGAATGTCCCCGCGCATCGTGTTTAGCCCAATCTGAAAACCACTATGATCTTAACCAAACCGCCCGTCGCCATCACCGATAATCTGTTGCTGCTCGGTCCCATTGAATACCCGCTCTATCTCGTCCAGGACCAGGGCGAAGCGTTGCTGTTTGAGGGCGGCGTCGGCGCTTGCGGGCCGGTGCTGGAGGAACAACTCGCCCGGCTCGGCATCGCCAGGGACTCCGTCAAGCAAGTGGTCGTCACGCACGGCCATCCAGACCATGTCATGGCCGTGCCCGCGTTCCGGCGGATGTTTCCTGGCGTGCAGGTGCTGGCCTCGCCCATTGCCGCCGCCACCATGAGCAATGAGAAAGCCATCGGGTTCTTCGCCAAGATGGACGGCACATTGACCGCGTGGCTGCAACAGGTCGGCTCGATCACGGAGAAGCATCGGCCGCAACCCCTGACCGAATTGAAAATCCCCGTGGACCGCCTCGTCAACGAAGGCGACACCGTGACGGTGGGCAGGTTCAACTTCAACGTCCTGGCCACGCCGGGCCACAGCGAATGCAGCCTCAGCTTCTTTGAACCGGTGCGCAAAATTCTCGTCGTCGCCGACGCCACCGGTTTCTATTTCCCGGAACCCAAGGACACCTGGTGGCCGCTGTATTTCACCGATTACGGGATCTACCTGAACTCGCTCCGGCGACTGGCCGGCCTGGGCGCCGAAGTTCTTTGCCTGAGCCACAACGCGGCGGTCACAGGCGGCGACGGGGTGAAGGCCTACTTCGACGGTGCGCTAGCCGCCACCGAGGCCTTCCACCAGCGCATCGTCGCTGCCATCAAGGCGGGCCAACCAGCCCGCGAGTTCGCCGAGCAACTCGGCCTGGAGGTGCATGCTCAGGCGGGACGGTTGGGTGTGGATTTCTTCCAGAAAAGTTGCGCCAACCAGATCAAGCTTTCGTTGAAGCACGAAGGCATCAGCGTGGAGCAGTAATATGACGCGAGCACGCATCCTGGGCACGGGCCATTACCTTCCGCCGAAGGTCACCACGAACTTCGACCTGGAGAAGATCATGGACACTACCGACGAGTTCATTGTCCAGCGGACCGGCGTGCGCTCTCGCTACCACGCCGCGCCGGAGGTCAGCGCCTCCGATCTCGCCGTGCCCGCGTGCCAGGCCGCGGTGGCCGACGCCGGCCTGCAGATGAGCGATATTGACCTGCTCATCATGAACACCATCACGCCCGACCACGCCGATCCGGGCTGCGCTTGCTTTCTCCAGGCGAAACTCGGCCTGCCCGGCATCGCGGTCTATGACATCCGCCAGCAATGCACCGGCCTGCTCTACGGCCTGACCATGGCCGAGGCGTTCATCCAGACCGGCCGATTCCGCCACCCAATGATCGTCTGCTCCGAAGTCCTCTCCAAGCGGATCGACTGTTCCAACGACGGACGGAACATCGCCGTCCTGCTCGGTGACGGCGCGGGCGCGGTGGTGATGGGCGCGAGCGACGACGACCAACGCGGCGTTCTCTGGACCGGCATTCATGCGGACGGCCGGGGCGCAAAGGCCCTTTACACCGCCGCCCCCGGTTGCGCGCTGGGTCGCATGGAATACATCACCAAGGAGGACGTTGACGCCGGCCGCATCCATTTCCGCATGGATGGCAAGGCGGTCTTCGAGAACGGCGTGGCCGGCATGACCGGTGCCGCGTTCGAGGCTCTCACAGCCACCAACCTCACGCTCGCCGACGTGGACGTGCTCATCCCACACCAGGCCAACCTGCGGATGCTCGAGGCCGTCATCGAGAAGACTGGCGTCCCCAAGCACAAGGTCTTCATCAACGTCGAAGACCACGGCAACATCGCCTCCGCCTGCCTCCCGATCGCGCTCGACCAAGCCCGTCGGCAGGGCCTGGTCACCGACGGCAAGCTCGTGCTGCTGGTCGGCTTCGGCTCCGGTTTCGTCTGGGGTTCCGCGCTGCTGAGAATGTAGGAGCCGGCGCAAGGAGGCTGTTGTGAGCCAAATCGAGAACCCCACCTCGCTGCGCGTGCGCCACAGCCAGACCGACCAGATGGGCGGGTTCTACAACACCCTTTTCTGGATATTGGCGATTGAGAATGTTCCTTCCCGGATGTTTCTGCCAGGTGGCGCTTGCCATCGTCATGCGAATCGCTAGGCTGGCCGCCGTGCTGTGTCGCCGGTTGCGACAGCCTCAAGAAAACAACAAGAATTCCACGAATGAAAGTAATGAAGTATTTGCCACATCCAGGCATCATCGCCGTCCTTGTCGTCGTCATGATGACGCTTGAACCTTTGATTCCGACGTATCTCGTTTCTTGGATCGCGTTCCAGACCTGGGCGCTCTACTTCATTGCGGGCGGGACTCCGAAACAAGGCCTCAAGGCCGGGGCGTGTTACGTTGGCGGCATTCTGGCGGCGATTCTGATCATGCTGTTAGCGGGCGCGATGGGGCCGATGCTGGGTAAAGCGACGTTGCCGCTCGTCTGCGCCGTGGTGGCGTTTGGCGTGATTTGCTTTGAGAAAGTCAAACCGCTCGATTTCATTCCGGCGTGGTTTCTCGGTGCGGGTGCCTACTTCGGGTTGGCGAACGTCCAAGGAGCAAACTTCCACTTTGGGCCGGCCATGGTGACACAGGTTTCCGCGCTGGTATTCGGGTTGGTATGGGGATTCATCACGGTGGCCCTCCGGACCAAATACGGCGCCTGGGCGGATAAGAACGTAAAGGGGTAGGTTCTTGATGCACGACCCGCCGCGAGTGGACACTTCACCCGCCGTCAAACCTTGGTTCCACCGCGGCCACCTACCGCCTTGGTCAGTGCCAAGGACGCTTTACCCGCCAGCAATTGACCAACTTGGCTCGCCAATTGACTCAACCTGCCCCTACCTGTAGTGTAGGGTATGATTGAGGACTACCCCACAACGATCCTGGCGTTCGCGCGCCGCTTCGTCACGGACGCCGCCTGTCGTGCTTACCTCCTGGCGCTACGCTGGCCTGAAGGCTTTGTGTGT
>CAINDV010001319.1 GCA_903847485.1 uncultured Verrucomicrobiota bacterium | reverse complement strand
CGGTTCGGTTGTCCAAGCAATGGCCGACAAGAATGTCGGCGCTCCAGTTTGGGGGCGGCTCCGCAGGAGCGTCGCCTTACCGTCCGGGGCCGAGCTTGTTAAAGACCATCAAACCGGAACCGCCAGCCTATGGGCAAAGTCATCATCAAAATCAAACTGACCAACCAAGCAGACTTGGTTTTACAAGACCTCAAGCTATTGAAGGGCCAACCCCGCTCGGTCGAGGCGGAGGCGCTCGTGGACACCGGGGCTACCCGCCTGTACCTCAAGCCCAGCGTCATCCGGGCGCTGGGCCTGAAGCAAGTGGACTATATCCAGTCCCGGACGACCAACGGCATCCGGCAGCGCGGCGTGTTTCAGCCGACCTGGCTGGAGGTCCAAGGACGCCACGGGATTTTTGAAGTGGTGGATCTGGACGAAGACGTGCCGAACCTCGTCGGCCAGATTCCGCTGGAATATCTCGACTTTGTGGTGGACCCGCAGGGCCGCAAGCTTATCCCCAACCCCGAACACGGCGACAAGCAGATGAGTGAGGAATACTGAGGCTATGCCCGCCCGCACGGTCAGCCTTTCCCCTGAAATTTGTCCGCGTAGCGGCGGCTCGGCCGAGCGCCGCCCTCTGGCCGGGCGGGGGAAGAGTGCGGCGCTCTGCCGAGACGCCGCTACGCCGAGGGCTTGCGCCCGGCCCGCGCCATCGCAACCCCGGTCTAACAATTCAGCATGGCCAAGGCGGCGGCTTAACGGACCACCGGAATGACCGTTTGCTTCCGTGAGCAAGCCGTCGAACCCGCGCCACCGGTGACCTGAAAACCTGCGCCAGCCAAGCGCCAGCCGAAAAAATGATTTGATAAAACCGCCGCGTGTGCGACATACTCTTACCCGTTCCAATTATGAGCACAGTCATTGAAGCCACGTACGACGGCAAGGTGCTGACCCCGGTGAGCGCGCTCGACCTCAAGCTGAACACCCGCTACCGACTACAAGTAATCCTATGAAACAAGCACAAATACGTAACATGAAGACACCCCCCGCAACCACATCAAGGAAGCCCTTTTGCCAGGCCAAAGGGATGTGGATTCTGATCGCATTCACTGTAGTCGCGCCGCTGCCCGTCCAGTCGGGCGTTGGTGAATATAATGGTTTCACGTATATTGACACGGGGGTGGGTGGTGTCCTCGGCTACCAGATCATCGGATATACGGGGCCAGGCGGCGCGGTGACCATTCCAGAAACCATCAATGGACTTCCGGTCCTCCGCATCGGGCACCAGGCGTTCCAGTACAAGGCCAGCATAACCAGCGTCGCAATCCCCCAATACGTCAGACTCATAGATGACCAATCGTTTTACAAATGCACCAGTTTGGTTAGTGTTACATTACCCTCCGGCGCGAGCGACATTCGTAACAGTGCGTTCTTGGTCTGCGACAACCTGATATCCTTCACCGTGTACGCTACTCCGAATTCCGGCTGTAGCAGCGTGGGTGGAGTCTTGTTCAACAGTGACCAGACGACACTCCTCTTCTGGCCGGCTGGCAAGGGTGGAAGCTATACAATCCCCGCCAGCGTCACCAGCATTCGAGACTTTGCATTTTCCCATGCCAAACTGACCAGCGTCACAATCCCCGGTAGCGTGTCTTGGATCGGGTACGACGCGTTGTCTGGCTGCCCCAACCTCACGGCCGTCACTTTCCAGGGTAATGCCCCAAGCACCGGTGGCGGTGGAATCGATACCAGTAAACAAAGCGTGTTCTGTTATTCGAATCCGAGCCTAACCATCTACTACCTGTCGGGCACGACCGGCTGGTCGAGCGCGACGTTTCCGGATTACCCAACGGTCATGTTGACATGCGCCTACACACTCAATCCCACCAGCGCCACCCTCAACGCAGCAGGGGGAACCGGCAGCTTTGCAGTGACCTCCACCGGCGGCTGCAACTGGTCTGCAACCGCCGATCAGAGCTGGCTCCACACGTCCAGCAGCGGGGGTGGGAGCGGGACAGTCAGTTACACGGTGGATGCGAATCCCGGCACGACGTCACGCACCGGCACGATCAGCGTCGGCGGGAAGACGTTCACCGTCACCCAACCGGGGCTGGTATGCAGCTATGCCCTGAGCGCTACCGTCGCGAATTGCTCCGCCAGGACCGGATCGGGTAGTTTCACAGTATTAGTAAATGGCGGTTGCTCCTGGACGGCTTTCCCGAATACTGCGTGGCTTCACACCACAAGCAGCGGCAGTGGGAATGGCGCGGTGAACTTCACGGTGGACGCCAACGCCTCAGCCAGCCCGCGCACCGGCATCATCACCGTCGGCGGTCAGACGTTCACCGTGAACCAGGCCAGCCCGCCGCCAGTAATCACCCAGCAACCTGTCAGCCAGGTCGTGGCGACGGGGGCAACGGCGTACTTCACGGTTGGCGTCACCGGTTCCGGTATCTTCTTCCGCTGGTATAAGGACGGTGCGGTGCTGGCCAACAACGCCCACATCAGCGGCGCGGACGGTGCCACGCTCGTCATTTCCGGGGCGCAATCCGCCGACGCCGGTTATTATCAGGCCCAAATCTATAACGCGTCCGGCTGGACCAACAGCGCGGTGGTCAGCCTCGGGGTTTGCTACAATGTGTTCTCACCGGCCAGCGCCATGTTTGCCGCGGCGGGCGGCAGCGGATCGGTGTCCAACGCCTGCGGCGGCAGCATCGTAGCCAGTGCCAGCGTTTACTGGTTGCACATCACCAGCGGTGGCAGTGGGGGCGTTTCACGCGCGATCACCTACACCGTGGACGCGAACACTTCGGCCAGCACACGCACCGGCACCATCACTGTCAGCGGACAGTCGTTCACTGTCACCCAAGCTGGGGTGCCTCCGGTCATCACCCGGCAACCAACCAACCAGGTCGTTGTCGTTGGCGCAGCGGCGTATTTTTCGGCCGGGGCCACGGGTCCCAGTCTTGCCTGGCAGTGGCAGAAAGACGGAGCGAATCTGACCGATGGAGGGCACTACACCGGGGTTAACGCGTCCGCGTTGGTCATTCAAAACGTGCAACCCGGCGATGCCGGGCATTACTCGGTCTGGGTCGGCAACGCGGCTGGCTGGGTCAAGAGCAGCAACGCTACGCTCACGGTCTGCGCCTACTCCGTTTCGGCGGCCAACGCGGGCTTCGGTCCTAGCGGCGGCACCAATAGCGTGACCGTGAGTCACAATTGCGGCTACAGTTACTCGGCCAACAACTCCGCGCCGTGGGTGCATATTCTTTCCGGCGCGGCGGGGGCCACTCCGGGGACGCTGGTCTATCGAGTGGACGCCAACCCGGCGGCCACGGCGCGCTCCGCCGTGCTCGCCATTTCAGGGCAGCCCCACACCGTGTTCCAAGCCGGCACTAACACTTGGACCATCTATTGGCAACACACGGATGGCACGCTCGCCGCCTGGTATATGGACGGCACCAACCTCGCCCTCAATGGCGCCATGCTGCTGACACCCAGCCAGATAGACCCGACCTGGCAACTAATGGCAGCGGCCGACCTCAACCGCGATAGCCGCCCGGAATTGCTCTGGCAGCACCAGGCCGGCGCACTGGGCCTCTGGTATCTGAACGGTACTGCGCTCGCCAGCGCCGGCACCCTCACTCCCGGCAAGATGGGGCGGGAGTGGAAGATCGTGGCCACGCCGGACCTGAACGGCGACGGCAAGGCGGAAGTGCTCTGGCAGAGCGACTTGGGTTGGCTGGGGCTGTGGTTCATGGATGGTGCCACCATGACTAATGCCAGCTACCTCACGCCTAACAAGGTGGACCCGAACTGGCGCATGGCTGGCGCGCTGGACCTCAACGGTGACCACCGCCCGGAGATTCTGTGGCGGCACAAGGCAGGCGCGGTTGGGTCATGGTTCCTGAGCGGCCTGACGGCAACGAATTTCGTGACACTCACGCCGGGGCAGGTAGCTCCGAGTTGGCAGATCGTGGGGGCGGGCAACCGGAAGTCGGACGGCAAGCCGATGATCCTCTGGCAGTCGGACAGCGGTGATATCGGTGTGTGGTATCTGAACGGGACGACCATGGAGAGTTTCTCCTGGCTCAACCCCAGCAAGGTGGCTCCGGCCTGGCGCATCAAAGGCATGGTCCAGCCGTAGCAGCCCGTGGAAAGAAGCCCGAAACCTCGTCGCCACCGGCCCAATGAGCACAGCAGTTCTGCCCATGAACCTCAAAATGCCTTCGTTGATTTCCAACAACTTGCGCATCTTGAGGTTCATGGGCGCAACGCGCGTAAAAAGTTCGGGGTGGTCTCATTTTGG
>CAINDV010001318.1 GCA_903847485.1 uncultured Verrucomicrobiota bacterium | reverse complement strand
GGCGTGTTCGTGCCCTGGCCCGGAGCCAGTTCCTGCCGGGCCGGAGGCCGGCGCTCCGGGCGATGGCTTCGGCCGCGTCTCCTACACGCAGTTCGAGTTCCTTTACATGCGGAAGCTGGGGCGGAAGACCTGGCTGATCTTCCCCGGCGACGCCTGCACCCACGACACCCCGCTGGCGCAACTCGACCTGCCACACGACTCCGCCCACCCGGACCCGGCCGGTTTTCAGGCGGAGCGCCGCGCCTGGCAGGACGCCTACCGCCAACGCCTGCGCGGCAGTGATCACCTTTACCACGACCCGGCCAGCGACGCCGAACTCGAACTCACCATCGAGCGGCTGGAGCCGGAGTTGCGGAAGTTGAACCGGGGTTTCCAGCGGTGGCAGAAGCTGGTGCTGGCCGGGCTGCTGTTGATTGCGCTGCTGGTTGGCGTCGGCCTCTGGCAAAGCCACCGCCACGCCACCCAGCAACTCGCGGCGCAAAAGGTGACCAAGGAGCGCCTCCGCGCCCATTTGCAGACCGCCAGCGAGCAAAAACTGGCCGAAGACCTCGCCGCCGCCGACAAGGTGAAAGGATGGGAGGCCCGCGAAAAGGAGCGCCAAGCCGCCCAGCAAGCCCACGCTTCCCGCCTGACTCGCATTGACGATCTGGCCGCCAGCTTTGCCCAACTCGAAGGCCGCGCCGATGCCTCCGTAGTGCTCCAGGAATTGGCCCGCATCGTGCGAGAGGAAGGCGTGGACGCGGCGCTCGCCTACATGGGACGGCAGCACCCCGGCCTCCTTGAGCGGGTGCGTGCCCGCCAGGCCGCCACGCGCGAGCAGAACCGCGCCGAGCTCCAGCCCGTCTTGCTGGCGGCTCGCCTGTATTGGGCCAAGGGCGATGCCTCCGCCGCCCGTTCGAGCTACCGCGAAATCATCGCCCTGGAACCGGACTGGCCTGCGGCCTTGGATGCCTTCGTCTGGTTCCTGTATGACCGGTCCGTGCTGGTGCGAACCCACGGCAAGCTGAGTGACGCGCTGGACCTCTCCGCGGAAGCGCTCCAACAAGCGGAACACTATGCCAGCCTGCCATCGGCTGACACCAACACTCTCCGTGTGTTATCGGCTGCGCTCGGACAGCGTGGCGACGTGCTGGTTCTCCGTGCCCAACCCGGCGATGCGGAGAAAGCCGTGGGCCATTACCAGCGCAGTCTGGAGATCCGCGAACGGCTGCTGGCGGCCAACCCGGATTCGGCGGAGGCGGCGCGCGACCTGTCGGTGAGTTTGGAGCGGCTGGGCGACTTTCTGGCGATTCGGGGCCAGCCCGGCGACGCGGAGAACGCCTTGGGCCATTGCAAGCGCAGTCTGGAGATCCGCGGACGGCTGCTGGTGGCCAACCCGGATTCGGCGGAGGCGGCGCGCGACGTGTCGTTTGGTTTGGACCGGTTGGGCGACTTGCTGGCGATTCGGAGCCAGCCCGGCGACGCGGAGAAAGCCTTGGGCCATTACCAGCGCAGTTTGGAGGTTCGCGAACGGCTGGCGGCCAACCCGGATTCGGCGCAGGCGGCGCGCGACGTGTCGGTGAGTTTGAACAAACTGGCGAACTTTCTGGTGCGGCGGGGCCAGCCCGGCGACGCGGAGAAAGCCTTGGGTCATTACCAGCGCAGTCTGGAGGTTCGCGAGCGGCTGAGAGCGGCCAGCCCGGATTCGGCGCAGGCCGCGCGGGACGAGTCGGTGAGTTTGAGCAACCTTGCGGACTTGCTGGCGAGCCGGGGTCAGCCCGGCGAAGCGGAGAAGGCCTTGGGCTATTACCAGCGCAGTCTGGAGGTTCTCGAACGGCTGCTGGTGGCCAACCCGGATTCGGCGCGGGCCGCGCGCGACGTGTCGGTGAATTTGGAGAAGCTGGCGGACTTTTTGGTGCGGCGGGGCCAGCCCGGCGACGCGGAGAAAGCCTTGGGTCATTACCAGCGCAGTCTGGAGGTTCGCGAGCGGCTGAGAGCGGCCAGCCCGGATTCGGCGGAGGCGGCGCGCGACGTGTGGGTTTCCTGCGGAAAAATGGCACGTTTCGCGGAGCGAACTGGGAAGATCGACGCGATGAAGTGGTGGCGCAAGGCGTTCGCGATCCTTGACGGCATGAAACGCGAAGGCCGGTTTCTGTCCGCGCAAGACGAGCGTGTCTTGGAGCTACTGCGCCAGAAAGTGCAACCGTGATGCCTCAGAATTTCGCAACTCCTGGAGTGCCCCAGTCCGCTGGCGCTTCGCGGTTTTGGCGCCAGTTTCCCAAGGAGCGGTAAGGGACTGTCGCGCACCAAAAACACCTTTGACCCCATGAGCACGCCACCCACTCCCGACCAAGCGGCGGCGCACCGGTTTCTGACCGAACTGCGGACGCGAATCTCGACGCAGCCCTTGCCCTACCAGCACGGTGTCGAGGCGACCGCGCTCGAAAGCCTGTGGAAGGTCTTCGACCACGCGCGGGACGCCATCAAGGAGAATCCCGGTTGCGACCTGTTCGCCGCCCGCACGACGCACGTCCTCAACCGGGTGTTAAGACCGCTCACCGCCAAGTGGCACCGCGCGCTGGTGGAAGGGCGGCTGAATGGCAGGGACGGGGCGGACGAGTTTCGCGGCGAACTACAGGGGGTGCAGCAGAAGCTGCACAAATTCGCCACGGCACTGCACCGCATGGCTTACGGCAAGCCTTGGGCGGATGCCCTGACACCGGCCGTGATGTCGGAGGCTGATCTCAAGGCGCTGTTGCACCCGCTGGCGTTTGGCTTCACCACGGAGTTGCCGAAGTTGAAAGAGACGGCCCCACTCATCGCAGCAGCAGAGAGCGAGGCGGTGGCCAAACGCCGGGCGCAGCACGACGCCACCAAGGCCAAGCCGGCGGGCACGGATGCCATCGGCCTGGCACTCTCCGGCGGCGGCATCCGCTCGGCGACCTTCAGCCTAGGCGTGGTGCAAGTGCTGGCGGGGAAAGGCTTTCTCAAGGAGGTGGACTTCCTCTCGACAGTTTCTGGCGGGGGCTACACGGGGAGCTTTCTCACGCAGCGGTTGGGTAATCGCGAACCGGAGTCGGACGTGGCGCAGCCGCACGGCCCAGACCCGGAGCCGGTGCGCTACGTCCGTCAGCACGCGCGCTATGTCTCCGGCAACCTCTGGCAGAAGTGGAGCATGGTGACGGCGACGCTCGCCGGCATGGTGCTGAACTGGACGGTGCCGTTAGTGGTGATCCTTGGGCTGGCGCTGGTCAGCGCGGTCACGGGTGTAGGCTTCAGGAAGCTGTTGCCTCAAGTCTGCTCCGTGTTCGCGGTCTCGGCGGTGGCGTGGCTTGTCGTCTATGGCTGGGGCCTGCGGAAAGGCCGAGAAGTCAGCCAGATCACCGGCCGCATCCTGGGTGCTCTGCTGGCGCTGACGGGCATCCTGGGGCTGGCCTGGGGCCTGGAGTCGTTCTTCCCGGATTTCATCAAATCCATCGGCGATAACTGGGGGAAATCAGCCAGCATTGGGGCGACGCTGGCTGGGGTGGCGGCGATTGTGCCGGGCATCATCCGGTTTGTGCCGGTGCTGAAGGATCCGAAAGTGCGCCAGCTTGTGTTGAAGGTGGCGCTGCTGCTCGCGGGACTGCTCGCCCCCTTCCTTGCCGGGCTGCTGTTCTTCGTCCTCCGCGCCATTGCGGAGCAGCACTGGTCGGCTTTTCTGACGCTGGCGGCCATCGCGGTGGTCCTGGGCGTGGTCAGCATCGGCGTGCTCAACATCAACCTCACCGGCCCGCACCGGCTCTACCGGGATTGCTTGGCGCGGACGTTCATCCAGAAAACCGCGGACGGTTCGCCGGAGGTGAAGCTGGCGGAGGTCAATCCAGCCGGCACCGCGCCGTATCACTTGATCAACGCGGCGCTGAACGTGCCCGGCAGCCTGGATGCCTCCCTGAAGGATCGCGGCTGCGACTTCTTCCTGTTCTCCAAACAGTGGACTGGCTCGGTGGCGACGGGTTATCACCCGACCGGGAGTTGGCGGGCGAACACCCAACCCGTGGACCTCGCGACCGCGATGGCCGTCTCCGGCGCGGCGTTTTCCTCCTACATGGGCCTGATCGCGATGCCTACGCTCACCGCGCTGCTCACGCTGTTAAACGTGCGACTGGGTTTCTGGATCAAGCGGCCCGGGGCCAAGGGCTGGCCGAACGAGCCAGGTTTCCTGTGCCTGCTCCGCGAGATGCTCGGCGTGGGCCTGACGGAAAAGGCGAAGTGGCTGAACCTCTCCGACGGCGGCCACATCGAAAACCTGGCGGTGTATGAGCTGTTGCGACGGCGCTGCAAATTCATCATCTGCGTGGACGGTGAGGCGGACCCGACGTTCACGTTCCAGGGGCTGATGACGCTCGTGCGGCACGCGCAGATTGACTTCGGCGTGCGCATTGAGGCGAAGCTCGACGACATCCGGCCCGACCCGAAGACCGGCTACAGCAAGTGCCATTTTCACCTGTGCCGGATTCACTATCCGGAAGGCGTCGGATTGCTGCTCTACCTCAAGCTTTCTGTCACCGGCAACGAGTCGGAACTCATCCGGCGCTATCGCATCAACAACCCCGACTTCCCGCACCAGAGCACGCTGGACCAGTTCTTCGACCAGGAGCAGTTCGAAGCCTATCGCCAACTGGGCGTCCACGTCGCCGAGGGACTGTTTCTGTCGGCATTGATGGACAATAGGCAACCTGCTTGCGTGCCCGATTGGTTCCGCCAGCTTGCCAGGAACTTACTCGAACCCCTCAAACCCTGACCACTACCATGAAGAAGCCGCTCTCTTAGAGCGTGTATGGAAACGCCTGGCGTGGTAGGGCGAGGCTCCTGCCGAGCCGTCCGGTAGGAACAT
>CAINDV010001317.1 GCA_903847485.1 uncultured Verrucomicrobiota bacterium | reverse complement strand
CTGATTTTCACCCGCTACACGCAGCCTGAAGAGGACCAGCAACTCCTGCTGGAGCAACTGGGCTGGCGTTTGCCGGCGCAGCCCCCGCCGCAGATCACGGCCAAACGGGAGGTGCTAATGTAGAGCAGACTTCCGGCCAACACAGATTGACTATCAACCACTTACCGCTTGGCCCACCCTCCGCTTGCGAAGAAAAGGGTAGCCGCGCCGCAACTGTTAGCCACCACCACACAGCACGAGCCAGACTGGCTACCGACCGCGTTGGTGAAAACCAAGCCCGGCCTGGTGGCACCCGGAACCGCCGCGCCATTACCGTACCATTGATAACTCAAGGGAGCCGTGCCGGTGGCGGTCGCGGTCAAGCTGACAGTGCCGCCTTGCCAGAGCGACTGGCTGGCCGGTGCTACGGCGACTTGAGGCGACTGGCCCATCGTCAACACGGCGGGCGGCGCACTGGTGACGGCACCCGCAAGGTTGGTAATCACCACCACATGGCTGCCCGCCTGGCTTGCTTGCACGTTGGTGAACAGCAGCGTGCTGTTGGTTGCCCCTGCGACCACTTGGCCACTGCACAGCCATTGGTAACTCAGCGGCGCGCTGCCGGTGGCGGTCACTTGGAAGCTGGCGTCTCCACCGGCCAATACCGTCAGGCTTTGCGGTAAGGCAGTGATCTTGGGCAGCACCGTCGGCACGGTAATGGTAAACTGCTGTGGCACCGTGGCCAACCCGTCGCTGACCGCCAAGACTACATTATGACTACCCACGTCCGCAAAGGAAGGCGTGCCCACCAGCCGGCAGCCCCGCGCCGGCACGTAGTAGGGATTGGATGTCGTGCCGTTATCGGCGCGCTCCGAATGGGTGTCCCAGGCAGATAGGTAATAGTCTATGCCCGCGTCCGTGACCTCAACCGCCGGGATCAGGGCAGTGAAAGTATTCCCGGTGCCCCGCTGCATCGTGAGGGACTTGTAAGGCGTGCTTTGCCGTTCGTCGTGAACCCGGTAGTACACCACCAACGAACTTACTGAGTCGCCGGAGTCGCTCTCCGTGATGTCCGCCGTCACCGTCAGGCTTTAGCCGGGAATAGCCATGCCCAGCGACGTGTGGGTGGTGACCGGCGCATGGTTCTCCAGCACGGAAATAGAGATCGGCACCGTGTTGTAATTGAAGGGCAAATACACCTCTTGGATGCCATCGGTGAACCGCAGATAGTAGTAGAGGCCCGGATACACCACCGACCCTCCGGGAATAGTGGCGGCGAAGGTATAGCGCCCATTGCCCAGCGCGGTCAGCCCCAAGGCCACTTGCGAATAGACACTGCCGCCCGCCGCGCGGTAGTAAAGGGTGCCGGCCAATGACTGCCCGCCGCTCTGGGCGTCCAAGTCAGTAAGCGTCCCGGAGATCACCAGCGCCAAGCCCGGCGGCTGGCTTTGTTGCGACAAGTTTTGCGTGGGTAGGTCCAGTAACGGCTGCGGCGTGGAGTTGACCCGATACACCCCACTGCCGGTGGTGCCGCGAGCGTTGACGGTAACCGTACGCATTGTTCCGTCGAAGTTCGTATTGTGAGTGCGGTAGCCTAGCACATACCGGCTGCGCACTTCCTTGGCGATGGCGCTATAGACCGCTGCCAAGTCCGCCGCCGTCGGCGCGTAGTGGTAACTGCCGCCGGTCTGGGTCGCTAGGCTGGTAAGCAGCGTATTGTCCGCGCCGGCACCTAGCCCGATGGTATAAATCGGCACGCCCTCGTTATTGGCTTTGGCGATAAGCGTGTTCGCATTGTAAGTGACCGACGAGTTCTCGCCGCCATCGGTGAACATAGCCACCGCCTTGGGTTTGGGTTCCTGACTCAGGCTTTCCACCCCATTGGCCGCGCCGTCAAACAGCGCGGTGTTATTCAAGGACATCAAGCTTTGAATAGCCTCCTGGAGGTTGCTGATGCCATGGTGGTCCGCATCGGCAGTCACCCAGTCAGAGGCCAGTACCAAACTAACCTCATTGTAACTGCTGAACTGCACCAAGTTCCCGCGATCCGACGGCGCGGTGTTGGCTAGGAGAGTAATAGCCGCCTGCTTGGGGTCGGTGAGCGGCGTCGCGGACATACTCCCACTCACATCAAACACCAGCGAGAACGAGATGCCCGCCCCGCCGCCCGAAGTCTCGCCGAAGCTCGTGATCGCCTCCGCTACCGCGTTGGACTCGCCGCTGGCTTGCTCCCAAACATAGAAGTCGTTTTGCGTCAGATGCGTCACCGCGTTGCCGCCGTCATCCAGCACCGTGAGGTACAGATAAATGGCGGGAAACTCCGTCGCCAGCGGGCTAACGGACACCCGGGCGCCCGAGTTAGGCTGGCGTTTGGTGGCTGGGGCTACGGGTGCCAACGGCACCTGGGAATTGACGGTGGGATAAACCCAGCCGTCACCCTCGTAGTAGCGCGGCTCCGCCAGCCGCGCCTCGTTCACTTCCGGCAACGGCGTCCACTGGGCAGAACTGATCGCAAGCAAGGCTGGCTCGCTGGCCACCGCCACGATTCCGTCCCCGGCCAAGCCGAGCGATCCCTTGGCCGCCGCGCTGTTGCCCACGCCGGAGCATTGGAGCGTCAACCAGGAAGGTAGCGTCGTGGCGCTGAAACTAAGTGTATTTCCCTCGGCGTCGCTGGCCCGCAACGTGTAAGAATAAACCTCGCCGACCTTCGCGTTGGTCCCCGGCACCGAGGTCCACACCGGCCCTTGGTTAAGTATCGTCAGCCCCGCCGCCGTGCTGACCCCTGGCCCCGCCAGGTTCGTTACCGCCACCGTGTAGTTACCGGCATCGCTCCACTGGAGACCTGTGATCGTCAAGCAGCCCCAGTGACGCCGCTCATCCGGCCGCCATTGGTCAACGCCGCGCCGTCCTTTTGCCACTGGTACGTGACGGCCGCCAAGCTGCTCACGGTAACGCTGAACGTCACATTGGACCCGCGATAGCGCGACTGGCTAAGAGGTTGCACCGTGATGACTGGCGACGTGACCACCGTGAGGCTGGCGCTGTTGGTCGCGGCGCTGACGGCATTGTTCACCACCACCCGATACTGGCCGGTGTGGTTAGTCTGGACGTTATCCAGCACTAACACCGCGTTCGTGGCGTTGGTCAACGCCGCGCTGTCCTTGCTCCATTGGAAGGCGTAAGGCTCCGAGCTGGTAGCCTGTGCCTGGAAGGTGACTTGCGCTCCGGCGTTTGTCACCACGCTGGCAGGCACGATGACCACGCTCATCGGCGCTTGCACGGTTACTTGCACCACGGCGCTGGTCGTTTAGCCCGCCAGGTTGACTAATACCGCCGAGTATTGCCCTGTGTGGTTAGTCTGAGCGTTACTCAGGTTTAAGTTCGTCGTCGTCACGCCGCTGTAGTAGACGTCATTCCCCAGCTTGGCCCCGTCCCTATACCGTTGGCAGGCGAGGGCGGACTGGCTGGTTCCGGCCACGGAGAGGCCCAGCGAAGTCCCGCGCAACACGGTTCGCCCTAGCGGTTGGAGCGTGATGACCGGCGGCGTGACTAAGGTGAGGGTGGCGGCTTGGCTGGTCTGGCCGCCGGCCACGTTGGTTACCGCCACGCTATAGTTACCGGCATGGCTGGCGGTGACGTTGGGCAGGGACAGGATGGCGTTCGTCTCCCCGGCAAATTGGTGCCCCCGAAGCGTCACTGATAGGTGAAGGGCGCCGTGCCACCCGCCGTCACGGTGAACGCGGCAGTGCCGCCGCCGGCGATGGCCTGGTTTTGCGGTTGTGTGACAATGGTCGCCGGCACCAGCACCGTCAGCACCGCTACGCTGGAAGTCGTGGTGCCCACGGAATTGATCGCCACCACCCGGTAGCCGCTGGATTGGTTGGATTGCACGTTCGCCAGGTTGTAGAATTCATTGGTAAGTCCGGCCAGCGCCACGCCCTCGCGTTGTTACTGATACCGAACCGGGTCGGTGCTGTACACACTAACCTTGAACCGCGCCGGGTTGCCCTGGATCAAGGTTACATCCTGGGGCTGGGTGAGCATGTCCGCCGGCAGGAAACGGGTGTTCACGGTGATCCCACCGGAGAGCGTCGCCCAAGTCGGTGGCAATATATCGCGGGTATCCACCGTGATGCCGCCGGAGAGAGCCGAGCACACTAACACCGGCGGTAAGTCCCGGGTATCCACCGTAGTTGGGCTGGAGACGCCCACATAGATATTGGTTTGCGCCTGGGCGAGCACCAGGCTGAAGCCCAAGACTAGCGCGGCTACGGCGGGGGAGTAGGGGGAGGTTCAAGTATTTATAGAGTTGGGAAAGGCGGGAGATTCAAGTCATTGAGGAGAAGCTGGTAGCGGGACCGGCTTCCAGCCGGTCATCCGGAGCGCCGACATTTTTGTCGGCCCGGACGCCGGCGGACACACTGGCCGACAAGAATGTCGGCGCTCGTGCGCTTGGGATGGCGTTGGGATGGGGCGGTGGAAGTCCGCCTCTGTGCGGTGAAGAATCGTGCGGTATCGAACGGTAACTGCGTCGTTGCAACACGGGGTGGAGAGCAACGGAACGAGAACGACCAGTGCGTAACACAGGGCTGCCTGCGGGCAGTCTGCCGTGAACTCGATTCGGTCGGCGTGGCTGGGGGAGTCTGCGAGCGAGTGACGAAGCCTGTAAAGCGGGCGACAGGTGAGGAACCGAAGCGCCGGACAGCCGGGCAGCCCCCGGACGACACGCTGATGGTTGGAGACGGAATGGCCGGCAGTCCCAACGAGGCAACCAGGGAGACCCGCCAGTGCTGGCGGGTGGTCAGGGCCAAGCGTCCAGCCGCCGGGTTGGCGGGAGTCAGAGCGTCCGTAGTAGCTGCGCAGCGGGTAACGACCGTGGCGCGAAGAGAACGCAGGAAGGTGGCGAAGTGTGGCGGACAGACAGACGGAAGCGAAAACCAACGCGAGTGCCCGCGAGGGCTAGCCGGCGGTGGAATCAGCCGAGTGCAATGGGCTCGGGTGATACCGAACGTCTGCGCGGCGTACTTGGGGACGAGGCGCAGAGCCGCTCCCTCTCGAGCGAGCACCCCCCGACTGGAAAGCCGGATGCGGGAGAACCGCTGGTCCGGTTTGGAGGGAGGGAAGGCAGCCAGGTCCGCTCTCCCTACCCCTATCGGAAAGAGGAGCTTGATGCAGCCTTATCCGCCGTGCTGTTTTCGTCCCTGACCGCCTAAAGGCGGGACTCCGAACCTCGGAACCGCTGCCCCAGGCCGTTGGGAGTTCCGGCTTTAGCCGGTTGTTACCGTGGCCAGCGGCCAAAATGATAACTGCTAGCCTCGCGCTGCCGGGACTCCGGCGCTAGGAGCGTGTTTGAAAATGCCGACCGTGGTAGGGCGAGGCTCCTGCCGAGCCGTCCGGTAGGAACAT
>CAINDV010001316.1 GCA_903847485.1 uncultured Verrucomicrobiota bacterium | reverse complement strand
GCGCCCGGGGCGGGCGCGCTCCCCTTTGCCGGTTGAATCGGTGCGAGCGGCCGAGAACGCCATCCGCCTCGCCTACGCCGAGCGGCTGGAGGGGACGTTCAAGGTGCTCATGCACCAGAACATGAGCACCGCCCTGCAGGCGGGCAGCCGAGCTCTGGTTTATTGCGTCCAGGCCGGGGCCTGGGACCGGCTCGGCGGTTTTGCCAGCCGTCTCGTCACCAGCTCGAAGGATCCGCGCCTGCTGGAGGCGCTGGTTCCGCATCTCCAGACCGCCGCCGAGTCCGCCCCGGAGGGCCAGCCGCGCTGGTCCTGCCTCTGCTACCTCGCCGATGCACTGAGGCTGGGTGGCCGTCCCGATGCCAGCCTGCCCTTCTACGAACAGGCCGCTGTCCAGGTTCGCGCCGTCGCCGAGGTCGATGGCGAGGGTTCCCCTGAAGCCTGGGGGGACGTAGCTTGGATCACTGGCAACTGGGCGATCGCGCTCATACTGAGTGGCAGCCTCGACGCTGCACGCAAGCGCAACCTTGAGGCTGCGGAGGCGGGTAAGAAAGGAAGGCTGTCTGGCGTTGCAGTTGTGCAACACGAGTTGGATGCATTACGCATAGAAGTTCTACAGGGCAAGATTGACACCGCATTGCCAGAGGTGAAGGTAAGGTTAGCGCGATTGGAAGAATGGTGGGAACGACACCGCGTCGGCAAAAAAGTGCCCGAAGTCACCGACGGGGAGGCCTTGGTCCGCGCATTGGACTCTGCGCTCGACATACTCGGCAAAGCCGAATCTGCCAGGGGGAACTGGGAATCGGCATTGGCCTGTTTCGACGCTTTGCTAAAGGTCGAGCATGCAGTGAATCGCCCAACTATCTCCATCACTGCGACGAGGTATAACCGGGCCAACGTTTTGATGCACTTGCCAAACCGTTTCAGTGAAGCCAAGGCGGAGTTGGAGGATTGTCTTGATTTCTTTCGGGATAGGCCCGACTGGAGTGCCAAAGTGTTGGGATCCCTTGCCGGACTTCTCTACTCGCGAGGCGACCTGGTGCAAGCCATCGCCCAGCAGCGCCGTGCCCTCGCCATTCGCGACCAACTACCCGATCCTATCGATCGGGCCGTTTCGCACGGCAATCTCGGTAACTGGCTGGAAAACAGCAACACGCTGTTCGCTGTTGCCGAGTCGTCTCGGCACCGACTTGCCGCTCTAATCTACAGCTTTGTCGTCGGGTTGGAGCAGCAGTTGCAAGACTCGCTGCACAACTACGCCGTACTCTTCCACCGCGCCCACGCCGCCGGCACCGTGCTGGCCGTCCCGCGCGTGACCGACCTGCTCGCCGACCCCGCCTTTGCCCCGCTGGAGCAATGGCTTCGCCAGCGCCAGGTGCCGCTGGACCAATTGCAGTCCGCCGTGGATCAATTCCTCGCCCAAGCCCGCCAAGCCGCCCTGGCCTCGCCCAAGCCATGAACCTCCTCCCCGTAGCGGCGCCTCGGCAGAGCGCCGCATTTTCCCTTGGCCGAAGCTGGCGGCGCTCGGCCGAGACGCCGCTACGCCCGGGTTCACCGGCCCAGCGGCTTGCTCGGCTTCATCGCGGAGCGATGAGCGAGGGTAGTCAACGACGAAATGGGCCGGCGTCGCGGAGCGACGCTTGAGTTGCTGCCGGTTGCCGTCGCTCAAGCG
>CAINDV010001315.1 GCA_903847485.1 uncultured Verrucomicrobiota bacterium | reverse complement strand
GCTGCGGGCGACGCTGATCGCGCTGCGGGCACAACGCGTCGGGCATCTGAGCTGGCCCGTCCTCTTCGAACAGTCGGCCCGTCACCCCGCCTTCCCCTTCCGCCTCCTCACCAAAACCACCACCATATGAAAAGACCTTGCTATAGCTGATGGCCTCCGGAAAGGGGCGACGGGACCGTAATTGCATCCCCGCACCGGCGGCAGAAGTTCGTATTTGCTCGGAAAAGCAGGGCTGAGAAGCGTGTTAGCTGCACAAAAGAGAAAGCATTTCCACGCCGCCGCCCATTTTCATCGGCTTTCGGTTATAGCACAACAAGTCTAATAGCTCCGCCGCAGAGGCCAGCCATTCAGAGGGCAGCCGCCCCCAACATCTGGAAAGCAATCAGTTCTTGATAATGGCTACTCCGTGCCAGACTTGCTCAGACGCTATAACCGGTGGTTCAAACGGCCGCGAGTTCCCGCCCGCAATCGCTCTGCAATTCAGTTAACCGTCAGCGTCGTCTCCGCCCGCAAGACCATCATCGGGAGAATCCTGGCACCTCTGGCGTGAAGCGCGCGCATCGGTGGGGCCGGTTTCGCTTTGATGGGGCTTGCTTTGGAGTTAGCCATCGCGCTCCACTTCAGAGTCAGCTTTGCCGCGGCACCAATAAGGAACCCTGGCCTCTGGCAAAAACTCCCCCGACTGAGTATTTTTGTTGCGTCCAGAGGGACGGAAGCGCAGTATCGCGGCGTTCGTAGCCAGATAAGTTGCGGCCTTTTGTAAGGAAACAATTCATGAAGACTATGCTGTTACTGTTCATCGGCGGGACTGTGCGCTGGCTCGCCCGTCCGGTCATCTGTTTGCTTTGCGCTTTCGCGATCACCTCGGCTACCTCCGCCGTTGCTGGCCCCGCCGCCTGGCCGCAGCGACAGCGCGACGCGGAGAACACCGGACGGGCGGATTACACCGTGCCCGCCAACCGGCAGGGAACCAACTTCTTCGATGCGCTTCGCTGGCAAAAGCGCGCGCCCGGATCGCCCGGCGAAGGGAGCTTGAGTAGCAGCACCATGGTCTTCTTTGACAGCGCCGGGTCCAACGGCGTGGACCTCGTTGTCAGCGGTTACCATTGGCCCAAAGGCGTGCAAGCGATGGACCGCCACACCGGCCGGTTCCAGTGGGCGGGCAACCCCGACGGCGGCGAATCCATCGGCACCGCCACCCCCGCGTTCTCGCCGAATGGAGGCACACTCTATGTCGTCAACGACGCGACGGATCACCCGTTGATGGCCTTCGCTTCCTTGACAGGACCGGCCTCTTACTGGCACAACGGCGCGGACGCGCACCCTGATTGGATTGGCACTACCTCGCCGAAAGTCGCGCCGGACGGCCGCATCTTCGGGCATAACTGGAATGACCGTCCGCACGCCGCGATGGATAGTGGCACGGCCCTTAGTGTAACTTGGTCCGCCGCAACCGATGTCTGCGACTACTTTAGCCAGCCGGCCATCTCTACTGTCGGTGGGCAAATGCGAGTCATTGGCGCGGGCCGGTGCGGCTGGGTGAAAGCCTTTGACGGCACCACCGGTGACGAACTGTGGAGCGCGTTCGCGGAGATCGGAACGGACGCGGACCCGACCGTGGATCCGGCCACGGGCAAAATCTATCTCCCCGGCGGCTTCGCGAGTATTAAAATCATCGGCCTGAACTCCACCGGGGCTCCGCTCTGGACTAGCGTGGCTATGCCGGTGTTTGACTGGCAGGACGGCTTGAACCATCAGCAACGCGCCCAAAGCGCCGGCTGCCTCGCCCACGACGGACAGACTTATTACTTCCAAACTGTCAGCCAGGAAGGCGATGGCAAGTTATACGCGATCAATGCCAGCGATGGTTCGGTGAGATGGTCCTATGCCACCGGCAGCCGGGGATGGGAGCGGCAGATGTCTTCGCCCATAGTTACCTCTAACGGCGTGCTGGTAGTTGGCAACAACGAAGGCGGCACTTACTTTGCGCTGCGTGACGACGGCACTAACGCCACGCTCCTGGCCACCTTGACCGTGGCCTCGGGCGGCACGGCATACAGCAGCGCGACGCTCTCGCCGGATGGCCTTCTCTATCTGCCGGCGCGGATAACTTGGTTTCAAAGTAACGGTGACGGCGAAGCGCCGACGCAGCAGACGGAGAATCTGTTCAACGCCTTCGATCTCACGGCTAACCCGGAAATCACTCTGCCGCCGCCCGCCGCCCAGCGCGGTCGGCCGCTGAACCACACGGTCGAGTTACGCTGGACGCCGGTGGCTGATCCGGCGGGACAGTTCTCGCACTACGCCATTTACCGCGCCACCGCGCCGTTTAGTTCGGTCGCGAGCCTGACGCCGCTGGCGACAGTTTCCAACCGTCTCACGGCGACTTATCTCGATACTACGGCTATCAACGGCACGGCCTACTACTACTTTGTCACTATAGTAACCACCGGTGGACGCGAACTGACGGCGGCGGCTTCCATTGGCGGCTACCGGCCCTACGACGAGACCGACTTACAAGTCGTCGGCATTTCGCGGACGCCGCGCTTCCCTCGCTACGCGGCCGAATACACCGGCTATGAAGTTACCGAACCTTCGGGCTACGGCCCTTACATCTTCAGTGCCGCAACAGGGCTAGGCAACGGCCAGACAACTAACACTCAACGCTGGCCGGTGACGAACGATCCCATCACTTACACCGCCACTGTGCGCAATCGCGGCAGTAATCCGTGGACTAACACCCTCGACGGTGTCTGGCAATGGGACGGCACCAACGTCGCCAGCGCCGCTGCCGGCCCACTGGCACCCGACTCGCTGGCAACCTTCACACTCGTCCGGCCGTGGGATGGCGAGTCGCACCAGGTCCGCTTCGTGATTACCAATGCCGACGCCCGCGCCGCTAATAACGCGGTTACTCTGGACACTAAGTCGGTCCCGTTCCTGAGTTACATTGACGAGAGTTACTACGAGAGCTTCCGCCGGCAGACGACTAACTACCCTAACGCTGTCACCGACGATCTCCTTGACTGGATTCAGTATCACATGGCGCGGTTCAACCAGATGTTCGCCAACGCTGCCTGCGCCAAACGGGTGCATTATGATGTCTTGGAATTGCTGCCGGATGGCGCGCCCGATCCCGCCGTGGACACAATGCCGTTTGGCATCTTCCCCTTCCGGTTCCGGGCCAGCGAAGTGCCTTACAGTTACCGCAACTCCGGCTGGTATAACCCCACCGACGACATTGACTACGGCTATCTCCATGAGATGGCTCACCAGCTTGGTCTTATTGATATCTATCAACTCGACCTTAGCCCGGAGATGAACCTAGTCTCCGGCCAGGGTTACGCCGGGCCGGATGATCTTATGAACGCGTGCAGCCCATTCTTCTCGCCGCAAAGCGCGCTCGGCATGAATCATTGGCTCGACCAGGCCCACGGTTACTTCGGACAGTATCTCTACGGCATCCCGGCCCTGGTGCGGATGCGCTTTCTGAACACAGCCGGCCAGCCATTGCGCGGCGCCACGGTTAAACTCTATCAACTCGAAGAGCGCCCCGGCCTGGGCAAACTCATAAGTAACCAAGTCAAGGCTCAGGGAGTTACCGATAGCGACGGCTATTACCTGTTGCCGAATGTGCCGATTGATCCCGCCAAAGTCCCGCCGCTGCCCACCGGCGACGTGCTCCACGCGAATCCCTTCGGCTATGTCGTTGTCATCGGAGCCAACGGCGTGCTGCACTTCCGCATCGAACTGGAAGGCGGCGTGGACTATGCTTGGCTTGATATCACCGAGGCGAACATCGCCTATTACACCGGCCAGACTAGCCTGGCCACCTTCGACCGACGTCTTACTCTGGGCTGGCCGATCCAGTGGTTCCCGCCAACGGAACTTACCGAGACTAATGCCAGTGACTGGTCGGCCTGGGCCGAAGGCGGCACCAGCGGAGGCAGCACCGTGCAGGACGAATTCGTGCGCAAGCAAGTCGGTGCCACGTCGCTTAAGTTTGTCACCGATGGCGGCTTCGACACCTATGTCCGCTACCCTGCGACATTCAACGCCCGCTGGGAGTTGGCTTCCGCGGACACACTGCGGATGCGTTTCTACGCGGAAAACCCGAACGGCGGTTTCCAAAACGCCAGTCCGTGGATCCGCCTCAAGGATGGCGAAGGCAATTACTTCCAATACCAGTTTTACCAGGACGGCTATCCCGTGGAGGCGCTGAATAACGCGCTGGATAAGTGGTGGCCGGTGGAGATTCCGCTGCGTGCCTCGGCCACCGAGAACAACGGCTGGCGGCGCACTACCTTCGGCACGCCCGATCTCGACAACGTCCGCTGCCTGGAAATCCACGCCGACACTTGGGGTTATGGCTTCACGCTCTGGATTGACGGCGTGAGCTTCGACCCGCCGCCGCGCGCCACGCTACAGTTGATGGAGCAAGGCAACTTCGTGGTGCTGACCTGGCCCGCGTCAAATCCGGCACTCCGGCTGGAAGCAGCGGACGAAGTTACCGGTCCCTATTTGCCCGTGACGGAAGCTCCGGTGGAAGTCAGCAGCACTAACAGTCTGATACTGCTGTTGACTGGCGAGCAGCGATTCTTCCGCCTGAGGATGCCGTAGCCGGGATGCTTCGCTGCGCGGCGGAGCCGTCACTAAGTCAGCGTGCGGATGTCTCAGCCGCAGCAGGCCTGGCACATGAGCCCGGGGAAATAATCATACTGCACGAGTGTTCGAAAACTGCCGTTGCGGTGTCCCTCAAGGACACAACGAATGGCCCCGTTTTCCCGCGACGTTGCTTGTTACTGACTTTTCAGTGGCATTTCGTGCCCAAGGCCGTTCTCCGGTAATCAGTGGCTGACTGGCAGGGGTGCCCGCGTCGAATCGTTACCGTTACTTCGCCGTCGCCAGCCCGCGGCCGTATCTTCCGCGCATGGTAAGCGTTAGCATTAGTTACGACGTTCACGCGCCGACCGAAGGCCCAAGGTCATTGTCGGCGGCGTGGAAATCCCCCTCCCCGCGGTGCTCGGCACTGTGGGCAAGGGCGATTGAGGTATGGCAGTGGATCGAAGAACCGCCGCTGGAAGACTGGCTGGAGTTGCTGAATGCGCTGCGCCGTTCCATCCAGCGTCGCCGCTGGGTGCCGAGGGGCGAGGCGATCTGAGGCGGCGGATCCGCGCGCGTTTTCCCGGCGCGGACCCGGGCGAACCGCAGCTCCGACCGGCCGGCGAGGGCGCGTCTACCCGGTAACGAAAAAATAAACATTTTGCTTTCTGGTGCGTCAAGGTTGTGTCACTGTGCTTCCGCCGTGCGGACGAGAGAAGGAAATCAATGCCTGCCAGGTCATTTCGACTATGGAAGATAACCAGAAGCGGCTGGATTGGGCCATGAGCGCGGGGATGGACGCGTCGCAGTTCGTGAATCGCATTTGAGGCCCTACCGCGAAAAGGCTCGCGAGGCGAAAACCGCAAGTTGGAGCAAGCCTTGGCGGCACCGCTTCCGTGAATCGGGTCTGGCAATGATGCAACGAACCGGCGGCCAGCACGGAGCCAGTTTAGCTCAGTGGTAGAGCAACGGTTTTGTAAACCGTGGGTCGTCAGTTCAATCCTGACAACTGGCTCCAGCTTGCAAATAAAGGGCGAAACTCACTTCCGACACCCTCAAAAACGCGCTCGCAACTTGACACTTGCCGACAGTTAGCCGGCAGTTGACGGCATGAAAGCATTAAAACGCGGCGTCGGCAAAGGGTCGGTAAGAGTCGGCAGTGTCACCGTAAAGGTTTACGGGCGGACGTGCTCCGGTGGTTATCAGGCTTGGGAAGTGGCGGACTATTCCAGCGGCGTCCGCCGGTTCCGCTCTTTCGCCAAACGCGAGCAAGCTCTCGCCGAAGCCGAGCGCATTGCCCGGCTCCTGGCCAGTGGCGACGCCGTCGCCGCCGCGTTCACGGGCAAGGACTCCGCTGACTATGGCCGCGCCTTGGGAATTGCTCTGCCCTACCGGGAAGCCCGTGGAGGTCGCCGCCGCGCTCTTCGCCGAAGCCGTCAAGCTCCTGGGCGATGCCGGGAAGCTCCTTCCCGCCGTCCGCTTCTCCATGGCGCGCGATCCGTCCCGGTTGCCGCCTCGGATAGTGGCCGAAGTCGCCGCCGAGTTCTACACCCACCGGAAGAGCCGAAGCGTTTCCGCCCGCTACCTGGCCGACATACGCGCCCGCTTGGGCCGCTTCGCCGAAGCTTTTGCCGTGCAAGTCGCCAGCGTTACCACCGCTGACGTGCAAGGTTGGTTGGACGGCAAGCAAGAGTCGCCGCAGACGGTAAAGAATTTCCGCACGCTCCTGGGCACGCTGTTCACCTTTGCCGAGCGCCGTGGTTATATCGTCAAGGGCGGCAACCCTATCACTGACACCGAAGCGCCCAAACCCGCTGGCGGCAAGGTGGAAATTTACACGCCTTCCGAAGTCGCCAGACTGCTCGCCATTGGTGCCTTTGCTGGTTTGCGCACTGCCGAGATTCAACGGATCACTTGGGCGGACGTGGACTTGGCCGGCGGCTTTATCACCATTGGCAAAGCCGAAGCCAAGACGCGCTCCCGTCGCACTGTCCCGGTGTTGCCCTGCCTTGCCCTCTGGCTGGCTCCCTACGCGCGCAAGAAAGGCAAGGTGTGGCCCCTGGCACTCCAGAGACATTCAACGACGCCCAGCAAGCCGCCGCGCTCGCCAGTGGCGTCCCGTGGAAAGCCAACGGCTTGCGACACTCTTTCGCTTCCTACCGGATCGCCGCCGTCCAGAGCGCCGCGCAAGTCAGCTTGGAAATGGGCAACTCGCCTTCGGTGGTATTCAAGCACTATCGCAAGCTTGTCCGCCCGGATGCCGCCGCCGCTTGGTTTGGCACGCTGCCGCAGTCGCCCGCAAACATTCTCACCTTGAACCAAGGTGCTGCATGACGGATAAAAAGCGTCATTTTGCAACATTTTAATTACCAGACGGCAGTTCCTTGTTACAGTTAAGGTTCGTCCCCAAGGTGCCTGTTTCAGGACGGTGTGCGGTCTGAACCGTCTTTGAGAAGTGGAAGAGGTAGGATTGTCCGTGGCAATGGCGCGCCAATAGCCCAAATCGCCGTTGGG
>CAINDV010001314.1 GCA_903847485.1 uncultured Verrucomicrobiota bacterium | reverse complement strand
GGACGCATGTTTTCCTGGGGTAGGAACTGGCGCAAATTATTGACTGGCTTTAGGTTGAATCAGGTTGCGCAACCGCCGTTGGTTCGCTTTTCCTAGGGACAACACCGGCCCCGCCAGCTTCGGCAACACGTCCCCCCCTCCGTCTGCGCCGCCGGATGGCTCTCGGCCAGCCGCCACAGCCCCCGGTCCGCGTCGCCCAAGCACACTAACCGCACCCCTTTGAGCCGCTCCACCGCGTCGTCCACCGTCAGCCCCAGCGGGGCCACCCGCCGTTCCAACGCCCGCGCCAGTTTCGGCGCCAACAGGCGCACCACCGCATGGCCCCGCGTCCGGTCGGTTGGGCGCAAAAACACCGGCCGGATTTCCCGCAGCCCGGGCTTCAGGGTCCGAACGTCCCGTTTCACCCGCGTCCAATCACGGTGGCGGTCATGCCCCGCTGACGTGCTGGCCGCCGTCACGGGCAGGTCGCTCGTTGCCACGTAACAGCCAGCCAACTGCACCGCCGGGTCCCGCGCCGCCGCGGCCTCCGGCCACACGGCTTTCCGCTTCTCCAGCCGCACGCCGCCCCACCCGCCCAGCCCGTATTTTTGCACCCACGCCGGCGCGCCTCGCAGCGCACTCGCCGGGGCGCCCCGCCGCTGCTTCGCCATTAGCGCATTGCGCGTCTCGATCCACTTCCGCACCCGCGGCCAGTGAGCGGCCTGCCGCGCCCGTTCCCGCGCTGGTGTCTGCGGATGGCGCCGCCGCAGATCGCGTTGGCTCCCCACCGTGACTGCCGCCGGTTGGTCGTCAAACAAGCCCAGTGGCAACACGCCGGGGGCCAAGAGCGGGCGCACTTGCGGGTCGGTCAACGCCGTCACGTAGCGGAAATTGGCCCCGCCCAGCGCGGCCTGGCCCAGCGCCTTGATCATGCCCCGGTCGCCCACCACCGCGATTGCCTCGGGGCCGAAGCGCACCTTCAATTGCTCGACCGCGTCCAGAAAGGTTGGCGGATCGCTGGTGTTCCCGGCGAAAAGTTGGACCGAGAGCGGTTCGCCCGTGCCGTCGGTCAACAGGCCGGCCACCATCTGTCGCTTGCCCCGTTGGGCGTCCCGATGGTAGCCGAAGGCCGCCAGTTCGTTGTCCTCGCCCTCAAAAGACACGCTGGCCACATCGTAGAGAAACACCGCGCCCGGGGTCACCTTGGGGGCCAGGGCGGCTTCGATCGCACGCTGCTGGAACGCCAGGTACTCCAACGCGGCATAGAGCTCGTCCTCGTCAAAGGTGCCTACCCGCAACCCCTCGCGCACCGCGTGATCCTCGCTGGCCCGCGCCGCCGACAACCGGCTGCCTTGGTGCGCCAGCCGGGCGTAGATCAAGTAGAGCGCCAGCCGCTGGGTGCGGGTCGTCTCGCCGACGGCGCGGACGATTCCCAGTTCGCCCGCCCGCCCGTGCCCGCCCGCCAGCAGGCCGTAGCAGGGGCCGACCTGCATGGCGGGCGTGGTTCCGGGCACGGCGGCGCGGGGGGCTGGCGCTCTGGCGGCGGGGACGCGGCCCTAACAAAAGGCCTCGATGAGGCTGACCAACTCGCCGGGCAGGCGGGAGAGGTTGGCCAGGGGTTTGTGGACAACGACGGTCTTGCGCGGCGGCGCGCCGGCGGCGGGGCGGCCGGGTGGGCGCTGGGCGGGGACGCGCTTGCCCGGACTAGGAGGATGGACTGATAGGGTTTGCCTTCGTGCTGGGTGTGATTGCGTTTGACGAACATGCGGGCCCAGCGTGGCGCAAGCGTAGGTGGGATGCAAGCGGAATAGCAATATGTTAGAGACAACAGCCAAAGCACCTAGAACCCTTGTAGTTGTTGACTATCATGCTTAGAACTAGCCCGCGATGGGGGAAAATGAGTCCAAACAAGGAGTCGGCTTGGCCCTGCGCCACAGCCTCCCGGAATTTCTGGCGACTGGCAAAATAACCTCTGGCCTCGCGAAATTCATCAATGAGCGACTCGATCTTGACAGACCCGAGGGGTTGCGCCTGGCGGCATAAGCGAGAAAACGGGACTCCCAAGTGGCCGAAGTCTGAAACTCGAAAAAGGGCGGAGGTCCATGGGGCGGTGCGACGGAAGCAAGCTGCAGCCCTTGACCGTTTGCCGGGGGACAGCAAAGCCAATTAGCCCGTTTGGCGGGTGCCCGATCACGCCGTGTGCCGGTCGGGTTGGATCCCGATTTCATGATCCATGGTGGTCGCGGGTTCGCGGAGCCAGACGGGATGGCCGCCTGCGTCACTCCCCTTTGACCACTGGTAAGACGACTGAGGCAGGCGTACGAAAGCCCCTGCAGGAGGGCAAGAGGCATCGGCATAAGGAACCCTGTCTATGAATTTCCCACTTCATGGCGTCTCCTGGCCCTCCAGCGCGCTGCCATAGGCTGTCAGGGTGCTCGCAAAATGTGGCCCTTCCCTATCTGTTGGTAGCTTGGCGCATGGCTAGATGAGGCTCCAGCGAGCTCAGGACGCGACTGGCGCACGGCCCGACACTAATCGCCCGCGCCGGCTTACTGCGCCCGCGCCGCCCACTAATCAAGTGCCATCACCGCAAGTGCCATCACCGGTGAGTTACTAAGTCAACTAATCGGCCTAACTGTGCCCCACGCCGGTCGGAGCGGCCAGCCCCACTAAGCCCCCGGCGGGAGTAATGGGAACGGCGTGGCCAGCGCGGTTCCGCCGGCCCTTGGCCCGCGCCGGCAACGCCGCCCCCAGCGGCCACTGGGCGTCTCCAAACGCCCCCCTTTGACTTAAGGTTCGCCCCTATTATTTCGCCTCCAAGCCAGATAGAGCTTTACTCTTCTTAGGTTTGCGCGCAGGCTATGGACCTGTCCAATACTGCTAAAAACCAATCCTTAAAACCCACCGTGCCCACTAATAACACCGTCGTTCCCATCCGGCAGGAAACGGTGCCGCGACTCCTCACCGACGTCTTCTTCGCGCCCCTGAGAGTCATGCTCGAAACGGCGGGCATTACCCGCCCATGCCACAGCTTGGACAACCTCACCTTCTCCATCCTCGGAGTCTGGCGCGCCCGCCAAGCCTCCGCCAATGGCCGCGATTTCCTCCAAACGCATGCCATTCCCAGGTTCCCGAACTAACCCGCGGTAACTACTTCGCCGCCCTCTCCAGTCCGCAGCGACTCGCCCTGCTGCCAGCCCTCGCCCGGCCCCGGCGCACTAACCAACTCCCCAACCGGCGTGCCCAGGACGACCTCCTCGCCGTCTTGCCCGAACTCCAGGGTGGGGAAGTCTGGGCGGCCGACGGTCATAAGATCGCCCACGCTACCCACGACCCGCGCCACGACCAAGACCAATATGCGCCCATTAATGCCCTCTACAAACTCGACCTGCGCACCGGCTATGCCGAGTTCCTCGCCCTCGCCCAACCCACCGCCCGCGGCCTCGAACACGAACTCACCACCCGCAAACGCCAAGCGCCCGAAGACCTCCGTTGCGGTGCCACCAAAGGCCAACACACCCTCCTCGCTTATGACAGTGCCGTCAGCGACTTCTAATACGCCTACAATCTCAAGCAAAGCAAAAGCATCTATCTTATTAGCCGCTGGAAGGACAACCTCGCCCTGGTAACTACCTGCGCCCGGCCCATTGATCGCACTAACCCGGCCCATGAACTAATCATCAGCGACGAAACCATTACCTTCCAGGACACCCCAGGCACCTGGCGCAAGCTTACCGCCCGCGCTCCCGACAGCGACGAAAGCCACATCCTCCTGACTAATGAGATGACTCTGCCGCCCGGCGTGCTCAGTGAGTGTTACCGCCGCCGCTGGCGGATCGAGCAGGCCTTTGACCAACAAGAACAGAAACTCGACGAGCGCCAAGCCTGAGGAAAGAGTAACACGGTTAAAACCATCCCAGCCATCGTCCTATGCCTGGCGCATAACTTACTACAACTATTCAACGCCACCCGCAAAACTGAAGCGGCGATCGCAGATACCAAAGTCATCACCGCCTATCACAAGGATCTGGACCGACGTGAAGCCAAAGCCAAAGCCGCTGGACGTGCGTTCCCCAGAGCCCTCTATCAGGCCCGCTACCGGCCCACGGAGCTAAGTCTGCCGTTCCTCCGTTAGAT
>CAINDV010001313.1 GCA_903847485.1 uncultured Verrucomicrobiota bacterium | reverse complement strand
TTCATAGGACCCGCGGGAACGTCGGGCGCCGGCAGGGAGATAAAATCCCCCGGCACGCCGGTTCGCAGCGCCGGGTAAAGCGCTCAGCCGCCGCCACCGGCTGCGTAACCCCATCCCCAAATAGTGGCGAATCCGCCGCGGCCGCTGACGATGCGCCACCGCATATTTCTCGACGGCCTTGCGGAAGCGGATAACCTCCCGCCGTGGCGAACTTCTGAACCGAAGTTCGCCCGAACAGTCGAATGCCTATGGCCACACGCAGTTCAACACGTTGGAAGAAATGGTTGCTCGCCCTTGCCGTCCTTGTGGCCGGCGCGGGCGGCGCTATTTGGTACGGGAAACAGCCGCGCGACAAGGCGCCGGAGTATGTCACCACGCCGGCCACCAAGGGTGACCTGACGCAGGCAGTCACCGCCACGGGCACGTTGAATCCGGTGCTCAACGTCCAGGTCGGCAGCCAGATTTCTGGCATCATTCAGCGGCTCTTCGCCGACTTCAATTCGCCGGTGAAGTCCAACCAGGTCGTCGCGCAGCTCGATCCCGCCACTTACCAGGCCAACGCCGCCCAGGCCGAAGGCGATCTTGCCAACGCCAAGGCCAACTTGGAACTGGCCCGTGCCCAGGCGAAACGAGCCTTGGAGTTGTTCAGCAGCAAATTGATTTCCGAAGCCGACAACGACATCACCTCCGCCTCGCTGCATCAGGCTGAGGCGCAGGTCATAATCAAGGAGGCCTCGCTCCAGCGCGCCCGGGTGGACCTGGCCCGCTGCACGATTTACGCGCCGGTGGATGGCATCGTGATTGATCGCAAGGTGGACGTCGGCCAGACGGTCGCCGCCAGCATGAACGCGCCGGTGCTCTTCCTCATCGCGAACGACCTCACCAAGATGCAGATTGACGCCAACGTCTCCGAAGCCGATGTCGGCACCGTGGAAGAGAGCCAGGCGGTGACCTTCGCCGTGGACGCCTTCCCCGACCGCACGTTTAACGGCAAGGTGATTCAGATCCGCAATTCCCCGCTCACGGTGCAGAACGTCGTGACCTACGATTGCGTCGTCCAAGTCGCGAACCCCGACCTGAAACTCAAGCCCGGCATGACGGCGAACGTCTCCATCATCACCGCCCAGCGCACCAATGTGTTCCGGGTACCCAACGTCGCGCTGCGCTTCAAACCAGCGCCGCCGCCCACCAACGTGACCGTCGTCGCCCAATGGCTGGCGAAAGTGGGCCTCGGCCCGGCGGCTAAGTCCGCTATGACCAACGCCGCGCCCACCCTGCTTGCCGGCGACACCAACAAGACCGAACTGGCCGCCAGCACCGCGCCGCCGCTCACCGGCAACGAGCCGCCGGCGGAGTTGATGCGGCGCGTCCGGGAAATGCGCGATCGCGGCGAGGAGCCGTCGCCCGAGGTCCGCGCCAAGATTCGCGATCTTTTCCAGAGCGGTGCGATGCAGCGCTCCGGTAGCGGGGTGCCGGGCGAAGGCGGTCCTCGTGGTGGCGGCGGCGGTGGCTCGCGGCCGCGGACTAGCGGGCCGGCGGCGCGCACGGTTTACCTGCTCACCACCAACACCCCGCCCGGTGGCGGCGAACTGGTGATTGCGCCACAACCAGTGCGCGTGAAAACGGGCATCAGCGACGGCGCTTTCACCGAAATCACCGATGGCTTGAAGGAAGGCGACACCGTCATCACCGCCGTCAAGCAGCCGGCGACCACGGTCACGGCAACGCCGACTGGCGGGGCCAGTCCGTTTGGCGGCGGCGGCCCCGGTGGGAGAAGGTTCTAAGCGGAATGACGAATGACGAAAGAATGACGAAGCCCGAAGTCCGAAACCCAGCGGACCCTTGCTCGCTCGGAACGCCGGCCTCCGGCCAGGCATGTTGGGCGCAGGATTGCCGCCAGCTTTCTGCTCCGGCTCTCGGCGTCTCTCTGCGCACTCCGCGCCTTTGCGTTGAAGCGGAGTTTCAACCAACCGCAGAGACGCGAAGCCCGCAGAGTTGGAACGTAAGCCAAGTAAGATTGCACCGCGCTTCGTCATTCGGGCTTTGTCGTTCATTCGTCATTCCCTCCCCAGCGCCCCCATTCGCATGAAGCCCGTCATCGAATTGCAGGACGTCCACAAGACCTACCAGACCGGCGAGGTGGAGGTGAAAGCCGTGCGCGGCGTGTCGCTGGAGATTCATCAGGGAGAGTTCGTCGCGCTCATGGGTGCCAGCGGCTCTGGCAAATCCACCATGATGAACACGCTGGGCTGCCTGGACCGCCCGACCAGCGGGAAATACTTTCTCGACGGTATTGACGTTTCGCAACTTGACCGCGACGCCTTGGCGGACATTCGCAACCAGAAAATCGGCTTCGTTTTCCAGGGCTTCAACCTCCTCTCCCGCACTTCAGCGCTGGAGAACGTCGAATTGCCCATGCTCTACAACCGCCAGCGCCTGGACGGCGGCAGTCAGCGCGAGCGGGCCTTGCAAGCACTCGCCACGGTGGGCCTGGCCGACCGCGCCGACCACACATCCAGCCAGCTTTCCGGCGGCCAGCAGCAGCGCGTCGCCATTGCCCGCGCCCTCGCCAACCGCCCTTCGCTCCTGCTCGCCGACGAACCGACCGGCAACCTCGATAGCCGCACCAGCGTGGAGATCATGGGCGTCTTCCAGAAGCTCAACGACGACGGCATGACTATCATCATGGTTACGCACGAGTTGGACGTGGCGCAGTATTCCCGCCGCATGGTCGTTATGCGCGACGGCCGGGTCGTCAGCGACACACCCGTCGCCAAGCGCCTCAACGCCGCGGACGAACTGGCCCGCTTGCAGCAAGAGCAGCTTCAGTGAATGATGAAGGTTGAATGATGAAGGATGAAAAAGACCTGCGGGTGCGAACCAAGATGTTTGCCCGCCGCATCATCCGTCTCTATGGCGCGCTTCCCAAGAACGACACGGTTGCACAGGTGCTGGGCAAGCAAGCCTTGCGCTCCGGCACGTCGGTCGGAGCGAACTACCGCGAAGCCAGCCGAGCCAGGTCCAAGCCAGAGTTCATCTCCAAGATCGGCGACTGCCTGAAGGAGGCCGACGAGACCTCCTACTGGATCGAACTGCTCCAGGACGAAAACGTCGTTACGGTCAGCCGTCTTCAGCCGTTGTTAGCTGAAACCAACGAATTGATTGCCATCTTGACCGCCATTTCCAAGCGCGCCAAGGGACTGACGTGAGTTGATTCATCCTTCATCCTTCATCTTTCATCCTTCCCCCATTTCCCCCTCATGCGTTATTTCGCCATTCTGAAAATCGCCTTCCGCGCGTTGCGGCGGAACAAGCTGCGCACCATGCTCACCATGCTTGGCATCATCATCGGCGTGGGCGCGGTCATTGCCATGGTCGGCATTGGTAACGGCGCCAAGGCGCAGGTCGAGGCGCGGATCGCGGCGCTCGGCCAGAACGTCATCCTGATCTTCTCCGGCAGCGTCAATCGCGGCGGTGTCGTCAGTGGCTTCGGCGGGGCGGGCACTTTGACGGTCGAGGACGCGCTGGCGATTGAGAAGGAAGTTCCCGGCGTCGCCGCGATCAGCCCGGAAGTCCGCAGCGGCGCGCAGATCACCGCCGGCGAAAACAATTGGAGCACCTCGGTCATGGGCGAAGGCGTGGACTACCCGTCCATCCGCCAGTGGGATCTCGCCGACGGCACCATGTTCACTGAGGTGGACGTGCGCGCCGCCGCGAAGGTTTGCATCCTCGGAAAGACCACCGCGGACAAATTGTTTCCCGATCAAGATCCGGTGGGCAAGATCATCCGCATCAACATCCGCGGGGGCAGCGCCAGCGCGCCGGTGAAAGTCCTTGGCGTTCTCAAACCCAAAGGCGTCTCCATGATGGGTTCGGACCAAGACGACACGGTCATTGTCCCCTACACCACAGGAATGAAGCGTCTTGCTGGCGTGACGATGCTGCGCGCCATCAACGTGCAAGCCGTCAGTGCCGACCAGATCGGCGCCGTGCAGACCGGCATCACCGAACTCCTCCGCCAACGCCACCGCATCCAGGCCGGTCGCGACGACGATTTCATCATCCGCAACCAGCAGGAAATCTCCGAGACCGCCACCGCCACCACCGAGGTTATGACTGCGCTCCTCGCCGCCATCGCCAGTGTGTCGCTCCTGGTCGGCGGCATCGGCATCATGAACATCATGCTGGTAAGCGTCACCGAGCGGACCCGCGAAATCGGCATCCGTATGGCTGTCGGCGCGCGCGGACGGGACATCCTGCTTCAGTTCCTCATCGAAGCCGTGACGCTCAGTTCCATCGGTGGCCTGCTAGGCGTCGGCCTGGGCATCGGCGGGGCGCGGGTGCTCACCCTCGTCAAAAGCTGGCCCACCCTCATCTCGCCGGACTCGATCGTCCTCGCCTTCGTCTTCAGCGCGGCGGTGGGAATCTTCTTCGGCTTCTACCCCGCCCGCAAAGCCTCGCGGCTCGATCCCATCGAGGCGCTGCGATTTGAGTGAGTGGTTAAATGGGTTGGAAGATTAAATGGGCGAGTCTAAGAGCCTGTTTGAAAAGTCGCCCAGCGGTAGGGCGAGGCTCCTGCCGAGCCTTTCGGAATCAGCGCGCGGCTGCTGCCGTCGAGGCTCGGCAGGGGC
>CAINDV010001312.1 GCA_903847485.1 uncultured Verrucomicrobiota bacterium | reverse complement strand
GACCTGACTGCCCCAGTAGAGGAGGTAGTAGTCATTGGTGCTGGCGGGATACTGGAGGTGGAGGAGGCGGTTGGTGTCGAGGAAGCTGTTGGTGATGGCAAAGCCTTCGTAGCCCGGCGGCGGCGCGGTGAACGCGGCGAGGTGATGGAAGGTGACGGCGAGTTGGCCGGTGGTGACGAGGGCGGATTGGGTGGGCCAGTTCGTGACCAGGGTGTTCGCAATGCCGATGCTGTGCAGCCGGGTGAGGTCCGGCCCGCCGGGCGTGAAGACGCCGCGCCCGGAGGCATCGCCGCTGGCGTAGCGGAGCGTGGCCTCGTGGTAGCCGGGCGTGAGCGGCAGGTCGTAGGCCAGCGCGCGAGGCGTGCCGCCCGGTTGGTCGTAAATGAACACGGTGACGGCAGGCGTGGTGTTGGTATCGGCCACGGTGTAGCTGAGGCGGAAGGCGTTGTGGTTCGTCACGTTTGCGAGAGGGTCAGCATCGGCATCCGCGCGGCGGACCAGCCCAGCCGTCATGCCCGGCGGGGAAAGGACGGTGGTTTCGCCGTAGTCGGTGATGGTGTAGGCGGAGGGTTGGAGCAGGCCCAAGTAGGAGTCGAAGGGCTCGGCGAAGTCCCACACCGGACCTTGGCTGGGGACAGGGACGATTCCCAAGCGCCAACTCGCCGAACTGTTGACATAGACGGTGCCATCTTCGGCGTCATAAACGGTGACTTCCGGCGGCAGCGGGCCGCCGCCCAAACCGGTAGGCAGACCGACGCTGATGCCCGGCAGGCTGGCCGTGGCACCGGCGGAGGCCATGATCAGGCGCATGAAGCCCGCGCCTTTCGCCTGGACCTCGCAGCGGGCCAGTCCGCTCACGTTCACTTGAATGGATTGGGGATAGGGCGACGGCTGGATGAGCACGCGGCGGGTCTCGTTGATGGTGCGAACGAATTCCCCGGCGTCGAGGGCGGTTTCGTAGAGTTCGGCCTTGGCGGAGATGGACTGACCGCCAACGGAACCTTCCAGCGAGAGGCTGGCTTTGCCGTAGGTGCTGTTGATGGCGAAGGAGCCATAGACCATGATATCGCCAGTGATGCTGACGGGGATTTCGATGGTGGCACCGGAGTTGTTGAGCACGGCAAGTTGGCGGCACAGGTCAAAGCGACCTTCGTTGATCTTGCGCGGGTAGGCGCCCGTGCCGGCATGATCCACCAGCACGCCGATGTCGCCGCCGAACTCGACGATGGACCGGATGACGGGCGGGCCACACGGGCCGATGGTGGGGCGCAGGGCATTGCCCACGCCGTTCCAAGAAAAGCCGTTGGCCCCGAACCTCCCCGCCGTGCTGCCGATGGAGGAAATGAGAGTCTCGTACTTGATGTTGAAGGTGTCGCCGCCACCGCCAGTGCTGGCGGACATGCCCATCAAGGTGAGCTTGGCGCAGTCGGGGTTCTGGAGCAGGTCGCCCAGCGCAGGCGCGGCCCGGAACCAGTACGAAACCGGCAGATAAACCGGATTGAGCTGGATGGAGGAAAGCACGTCGGATACGGAGTTTCGCCACTCGGTGCGGGATTCGACTTTGACCGACGTACCGCAGTCGCCAGCACGGGCGGTGGGCACGGCGAGCAGGCCGAGGGTGGCGGTGGCGAGGGTGGTCGCGTGGCGGAGGCGAAGGCCGCGAAGGTTCGCGGCGTGGAGCCGTCCGCAACGGGCGAGGAGGCGCGTCAGTGTTTTCATGCGGTATAGAGTATGAGTTGGGACATCGTTGACCAGCAGTAAAGGAAAAATCGCGCGGCGGTTACAGCTTTCTTTTCAAGGCGGGCCGGGCCGTAGCAGCGTTCTGGCGCTCGCCGCCATCTGTGCCGGCAGCGATTTTGGCGGCGTTCGCCAAAACGCCCCTGCGGGGGCAACGCATGACTGTGGAATTGCGTTCGCTGGTCCGCTGGGGCAATTTCTGCTCGTGAAAGCGAACGGCAATGGCAAGCAGCAGCGGTTGGAACTCGGCCAATACATCGTGGCGGATGCGAAGGTGTGCCACGGCAAGCCGACGTTCAAAGGCACGCGCGTGATGGTGTTCCAAGTGCTGGAGCAGGTGGCCTGCGGCACGCCGTGGGAGCGCATCGTGTGGTCGTGGCGGGGGAAGGTGCCGATGGAGGCGATCACGGAAGCCGTGAAACTGGCGAGCCGGTTGTTCCAGGACGAAG